>NZ_JBHUDG010000002.1:0-262963 GCF_042678145.1 Pseudopedobacter beijingensis
AGGTATGAGACCTCTGCTCAAAACTGGATGTCAATGCATTGGATGGCTTTTTGTGCCTTGTTCCTCAGAAAAATTAAGAAAATCAATAAAGTTTAAACAAGTTCATTAAGTATAACTTTTAGGTGAAAAAATACGTATAAAAATTGTTTGGATTGTTATTGAGCATAAGGTTTTATATGAGATTTTTTTTTACGTTTATTATTCTTGTTTCTGTATTTAGGGTAGGATTTTCCCAAACAAAATTGGTAGCAGCTTACTACGGAGAAAATATACCATTTTTAACCAGTTTAAGCAAACCTGAAGATGCAACGTCACTCGACAATAATTATGCAACTATTGGAAGTGGAGCCACTTTACAACTTAAATTCTCTGTCGTTATTCCTGCCAATCAATCCGTATATGTAAAAGCAGATGGAAATGGTAACACTACGGTTGCGCTGTATAAAAATGCAAATACAGGAACAACAGATGTAGACGGTACCTCAATAGGAGGGACGGTTAATTTTTCCTCTGATATTTTTAGTATAAAAGCGGGACAGGAATCAAATGCAGTAGCTATTAAGCAGGGTGGAACATTGCAATATAGAAAGGTTTATTATGCTTATATCTTACCTATAGAGTCCCCGCTGGAGTTTAAGGAGAATACTATTGTAGCCTGCGGTAGTTATAATCTCATAGAAAATTTAAAATATTCCTACCCACAGCTAAAGTATGAAGTATTAAAAAATGGAGAGAAAATTTCTTCAAGTCCTAATATAGTACAAAGCGGTACTTATAGCATTCGGGCCATAGATCCGGATAACAATCAACAGGTTGTTGCAACATCCACGGTAAATGTTACCATTAATCCTGAACCTAATTATACTTTGTCTACTACTTATCTGATTGTGGGTAAGGGGAACTCCGTTGCTTTACCTCAGGTGCAAGCAGGTGCAGACGCAGGTAGTCTTACCAGTGTGTTTAGAGATAATAACGGTAATGTTATTCATTCAATAGTTATTCCGGCAACTACACCAACAGGTTTTTATACCTATACTGTAACAGTTAATAATACTTATAGCTGTTCAGATACAAGAAGTTTTATTGTATATGTCTCAGACTCGTCCAATCCCTGTCCCTTAGAAGAGCGGGTTTATGCTTCCACCCAGTCCTCATCTGTGCCACTTTTATTGGTTTTGCCGGTAGGAAGTGTGCTGGATGCAAATAATGCGGTGGATGCCAATCTGAAAACCCGAAGTAATATGTTTAGCCTGTTGAATTTGTTAGGGATAACTACTTTTTACCAGGAATTAAAGTGGTCTGCTAAAATACCTAAGGGAAGTACGGTAACTGTAAAATTGAGTTCAAGTTCATCCATAGCAAATGTTTTGGGAGGTATTTCTATCAGGCAGCGTAAAAATGGCGCCGATGTAGGGAGTTTAATTCCTGTCAGAGGTGGACTTATTGATTTGCTTGCTGCAGATAACGAAACGTATTTTTCTTTTACAGCTACTGATGATATAGATGCAGTACGTTTAATTTATGGAGGTGTTTTAGGTGTAGGTACCAGTGTTTATATTTATGATGCGTGGTATACCCGAACAAAAGCGAACGGACTTTTGGATAATTGTAACGGAAATGATGTGATAGATGTGCTATCTGGAGCAGGCGAGTATTTGAAAGGTGTTCTCAATGCGGCTTCTTTAACCTCATTTGTTTCTAATCAATGGGACATTGCAGATGATGATATCAATACATTTGCAACAATGAATTCTATTGCTCAGGTAGGTACTTATATACAAACTACTGCGGTGTTTAAGACTTTAACCATGCCTTTAGATACAACCCTGATTGTTCTGGAAACAAATTATAATACACTTAATCTTTTAGGAGATTTTTTATATATCCAACGATTTTTGGGCGATGTAAAAGTTGGAGCTCCTATTTATTTGAATAATCCGACTCTAATAACATTGCTCAACAACTTTCAGGGAACTAAGCAGGCGATATTGTTGCATACCAACGATATGCCTTATGATAAAGTTGCGATAACACTTGGAGGTGCAGTAAGTGTGCTTAATGTGAATACAAAATTGTATGAGATTTACAGGAAACCTTATATTCCACCTATGTTGGCCAATAATGAAAAAGATCTGATTGGCTATTGCTCGGGAGATTTGGGTAATTTAACGCTGCAAAATGT
The DNA here is from genome assembly GCF_042678145.1 of Pseudopedobacter beijingensis. Lineage (NCBI taxonomy): Bacteria > Pseudomonadati > Bacteroidota > Sphingobacteriia > Sphingobacteriales > Sphingobacteriaceae > Pseudopedobacter > Pseudopedobacter beijingensis. The sequence goes on from NZ_JBHUDG010000002.1 coordinate 2,183, forward strand.
TCCTTGTACCACATTCAAATGGTATGAGCAAGAAAAAGGAGGAATAGAACTTAATCCGGTAAATATTGTAAGCACAATTAAAAATACTCCAGGCAAATACACCTACTATATACAGGGAATACGGTATGGGTGTACTTTTGGAAAGAGGGTGAAACTTACAATAGATGTTTATCAGAAACCCGATTCTCCCCATCTAAATATTCAGCAGGGAGTTACTTCTTTTTAACTTAATAAATAGGTGGTATGAGGCCAAATAATGATAACAAATTTGCTTTTGTAGTCAAAAATTGAAATAAATTAACTTTTTGTCTGTTTGGCGTGTGAAATTTGTAATAACAAATTGGTTTTAAGAGTTGGTCGTACTATATTTGAAAACTTTTAGAGATAAAAATTAATCTATATACTAATCACTTAATTATGAAAGAAGTATCCGATATAGGGGTAATTGGCTTGGCGGTAATGGGCGAAAACTTAATCCTTAACATGGAAAGCAAAGGTTTTCACGTTACAGCCTATAACCGTTCGGTAGACAAAGTAGAAAACTTTGTAAATGGCAGGGCAAAAGGTAAAAATATTTACGGAGCAAAATCTATAGAAGATTTAGTAGGTTCTCTTAAATCACCTAGAAAAATCATGTTAATGGTTAAAGCAGGTAAGCCTGTTGATGATTTTATCGATTTGTTAATTCCACATTTAGATAAAGGAGATATCATTATTGATGGTGGTAACTCTCATTTTCCAGATACAGAGCGTCGTGTAAAATACGTAGAAAGTAAAGGTCTGTATTTTATTGGTTCTGGTGTTTCTGGTGGTGAAGAGGGAGCTTTATTAGGCCCTTCAATCATGCCGGGAGGATCTAAAGCAGCATGGACAGCGGTGAAACCTATTTTTCAGGGTATAGCAGCAAAAGTAGATGATGGTTCTCCTTGTTGCGACTGGGTAGGTGACGGCGGTGCTGGTCACTTCGTAAAAATGGTACACAATGGTATTGAATACGGTGATATGCAATTAATCAATGAAGTATACCACATCATGAAAGATGTTTTAGGTATGACTACAGATGAAATGCATGAAGTTTTTAAAGAGTGGAATGAAGGTGAGTTAGATAGCTACTTAGTAGAAATTACCCGTGATATCCTAGCATATAAAGAGGAAGACGGTACACCTATTATCGATAAAATTTTAGATACAGCAGGTCAAAAGGGTACTGGTAAATGGACAGGTACAGTAGCATTGGAGTTAGGTATTCCTTTAACTTTAATTACAGAGTCTGTATTCTCCAGATGTTTGTCAGCAATGAAAGACGAGCGTGTTATTGCATCTAAAGTATTAACAGCTGGCCCTAAAGCTTCTTTCAATGGCGATAAGCAAGAAATGATCAATAACTTAAGAGATGCATTATATGCTGCAAAAGTAATTTCTTATGCGCAAGGTTATCAAATGATGAGAGCCGCAGCTAAAGAATACGGTTGGGAATTAAGTTACGGAAATATCGCATTAATGTGGAGAGGTGGCTGTATCATTCGTTCTCGTTTCTTAGGAAACATCAAAGAAGCTTTTGATAAAAATCCAGAATTGTCTAACTTACTATTAGATGATTATTTTGCTGAAAAAATTCAGGCTTGTCAAAATGGATTGAGACAAGTTGTAGCTACAGCAACTTTAAATGGTATCCCAACACCTTGTTTAGGTGCAGGTCTTAACTATTACGATGGTTACAGATGCGAAAGATTACCAGCAAACTTGTTGCAAGCACAACGTGACTATTTCGGAGCACATACTTACGAAAGAATAGACAAACCAAGAGGTCAGTTCTTCCATACAAACTGGACTGGTAGAGGTGGAGACACTGCTTCTACTACTTATGATGTATAAGGAGAATTCTTATTGAAATAGCAGAGCCCTTCCAGTTTGGAGGGGCTTTTTTATTTTGATGGGGTTTGTTGTTTGAGTTTGAATAGGTGATTTGATAGAAGTCCCCTGTTATGATGAAGTTTTAACCTTACAACACTTCAAATTTTGTTATGTATATTTGAAGTTGACTTATGGCAGAAAATGTACAACTTAAATTAGCAAACGAATTTGTTCAGTTCACCAATAGGAATGTTTTTCTTACAGGAAAAGCCGGGACTGGTAAAACAACTTTTTTGCATAATTTAAGACGTAATTGCCCTAAAAGAATAGTAGTTGTGGCACCAACAGGTGTGGCCGCTATTAATGCAGGGGGAGCAACTATTCATTCATTTTTTCAGCTTCCGTTTGGACCATATGTCCCCAATGAGGAGAAAACAAGTCGGGCCTCATCTTTTAGGATAAGAGGAGAGAAAATTAACCTGATCAAAAGTATAGATCTTCTGGTTATCGATGAGATCAGTATGGTGCGTTCAGATACCTTAGATCATATTGATGAGGTGTTAAAGCGTTATAGAGACAGAACCAAACCTTTTGGAGGTGTACAGTTATTGATGATAGGGGACTTGCATCAATTATCGCCCGTGGTAAAAGAAAATGAATGGACATTATTAAAAGACCATTACGCCAATCCTTACTTTTTTAGCAGTAAAGCATTACAGGAAAGTTATCCCATTTGTATCGAGCTAAAGCATATTTATCGGCAATCCGATGATTTCTTTATAGGCCTCCTCAATAAAGTAAGAGAAAATAACATAGACCTGGAGGTTTTGGAAGCGCTGAACCAGCGGCATATCAAAAACTTTAATCCTTCAGAAGAAGAAGGTTATATCACGTTAACCTCTCATAATCATACTGCCAATAAAATTAACGATGAAAAGTTAGGGCAGTTAGCTGAGAAATCTTATAAGTTTAAGGCAAGTATCTCTGGAGAGTTCCCCGAGATGTCATATCCTAATGCGGAAGAGTTGGAGCTGAAAGTAGGTGCTCAGGTGATGTTTGTGAAAAACGATTCGTCTCGTGATAAACTCTATTATAATGGGAAAATCGGGAAGATTACAAAAATTGACGATGATGTTATCTTTGTGAAATGCCCGCAGGATAATAATGAGATTTTTGTGAGGCAAGCAGAGTGGCAAAACCTGAAATACGAGCTTAATACTGAAAGTAAGGAGATAGAAGAAAAGCAAATTGGTAGTTTTGTTCAGTTTCCGTTACGTACCGCATGGGCTATAACTATCCATAAAAGTCAGGGACTAACCTTTGAAAAAGCCATCATAGATGCTAACGCCGCTTTTGCACACGGTCAAGTTTATGTAGCACTAAGTCGGTGTAAAACTTTTGAGGGAATGGTTCTACGTTCGCCCATTACATTTAACAGTATAAAAACGGATGGTGTAGTAGCACATTATACCAGAGAGGCAGAGGATAATGCACCGAGTGGAGAACATTTACAGCAGGCAAAAGCAACATTTCAGCAAGGATTACTATTTGAATTATTCGACTTTAAAGATGTTAAAGGCAGTCTTTTTAACTGTAAACGGATAGCAGAAGATTATCATCAGGTCATTTCCATTGGTTTTTTGGATGCTCTAAATGTTATTAGAGAAGATGCAGAAAAGAATATTTACAGTGTTTCAGAGTCTTTTAAGAAACACCTGAACCTACAGCTGCAACAAGTGCAATTGCCGGAAGAAAACAACGATTTACAGGAACGAGTTAAAAAGGCATGTCGGTATTTTTTAGATCAGCTGCATGAAGTTATTGTTTCAGGAATGGATAAAGTAAGCTTTGATGCTGATAATAAATCAGTCAAAGAAAACATGAACGAGGCATTAAATAAGTTGAGAAAGGATCTTTTTATAAAAATTTCTGTGCTAAAAGATAGTCTGGAAGGATTTGAAACATTGAGTTATATCAAATGCCGCGCAAACGCCGAGATAGACTTCACAAACAAAGAAAAAGAACAGACAGTAGTTAAGAAAGAAACTAAAGTATCGGCAGCTATTAAAAATCCTGACCTTTATAAACTATTAAAATCATGGCGTGATGATTTGGCAGCAGATAACGATGTTCCCGTTTATATGATTTTACCTCAAAAAGCATTGACTGAAATATGTAGTAAGTTACCGTCTAACTTTGCTGAACTGGAAAGTGTGAAAGGAATAGGGAAAACAAAAATAAAACAGTTTGGTGCAGAAATTCTGGGAATGGTGGCAGAATATTGTGAGAAGAGAAATATCTCTCAGACACCTTTACAACTTCTGGTGAAAGTTAATAAACCTGAAAAAGTGGATACTAAAAAACTTTCTTTGGATGCTTTTAAAGACGGTAAAACAGTAGAAGAGATAGCGTCGGAAAGAGGGCTGACTACAGGTACTGTGGAAAATCATTTGATTCATTTTGTTGGTACCGGAGAGTTGGACATACATCATCTTGTAGAAAAGGACAAAGTTAATCAGATACAGGCCTACGTTGAAGAGTATAAACCTATATCTACCACACAAACAAAAGAAGCCCTGGGTGATGAAATTTCTTACAATGAAATAAGAGCTGTAATGAAATATTTAACGTACCAGGAGTATTTGAGTTAAAATAGAATGTAACCCAGATATAAGGGGGGATTTAACTTAATGAGGATATTTTGTATATATCGTTTCAGATGGAAAAGAAAAGTCATAGAGTTCTACGAATCATATAAATTATTACTTATATTAAATAATATATTTTAGTGTTATAATATGAGTAAAAAGAGCTCAGAAAAAACTATTGTTCCCGATGAGGTAGTATTAAGTAAGATATATCAAATGAGGGGACAAAAAATTATGTTAGATCGTGATCTCTCTGAATTATATGGTGTCAAAGCAATTAGGTTAAGAGAACAGGTAAGGAGGAACAAAAATAGATTCCCTGAAAATTTCATGTTTCAGCTTACAGAAACTGAAGTGGAGAATATGGTATCGCAAAATGCGATACCATCCAAACAAGTATTAGGAGGAGCTTTGCCATATGCGCATTTACAGAACACGGAATATTAATGCTGTCTAATGTTTTAAAAAGCGAGAAAGCTATACATATGAGTATACGTATAATAGAACTTTTTGTAAAATTGAGAGAAGTATTATTATTACATAAAGATGTATCACTATTAGTTGAACAAATTGAAAAACGACTAGGTAAGCAGGATGAAAAAATAGAATTATTATTTGCTTATCTAAGTAAATTTATAGAGAAAGAAGATAGCCCTCGTAATACTATTGGTTATAAGAAATGGGAAGAATAATAACTCATTTCATTTTTACAATAAAAACATAATAAATCTTGGCTTCTCGTTAAGTTAATCCTTATTTTTATAGCAAATTAAACTACTATTATGCAATACGACGTTATCGTTATTGGTTCTGGTCCTGGTGGTTATGTTGCGGCAATTCGTTCGGCACAACTGGGGCTTAAAACTGCCATGATTGAAAAATACGCTACCTTTGGAGGAACTTGTTTAAATGTGGGATGTATTCCATCTAAAGCATTATTAGATTCGTCAGAGCATTTTCATAATGCACAGCACACATTTAAAGAACATGGTATTGATATTAAGGACTTAAAAGTTAATATCAAGCAAATGATTAGCAGAAAGAATGAAGTGATTGCCCAAAATACAGCAGGTATCACATTCTTGATGAAAAAGAACAAAGTAGATACTTACGAAGGAGTAGGATCATTCAAAGATAAAAATACCATAAAAATAAAACTGACTAAAGGTGGCGAGCAAGAAATTACAGGGAAGAATGTAATCATTGCAACCGGATCTAAACCTACGGCTTTACCTTTTTTACCTGTTGATAAGAAAAGAATAATTACCTCTACAGAAGCTTTAAATTTAACAGAAGTACCAAAAACCTTAACGGTTATTGGTGGGGGAGTAATTGGTTTAGAATTAGGTTCGGTTTATGCTCGTTTGGGAACTAAAGTTACCGTAGTGGAGTTTGCCGACTCTATTATAGCTACTATGGACGGTTCTTTAGGAAAAGAATTACAAAGAGTTCTTAAAAAAACGTTGGGAATGGAGTTCTTGTTGGGACATAAAGTTACCGGAGCAAAAAACAATGGTAAATCTACTACAGTAGAAGCTGTGGATCCGAAAGGAAACACGGTGAAAGTAGAAGGTGATTATTGTATTGTTGCAGTAGGGAGAACAGCTTATACAGAAGGTTTAGGTTTAGAGAACATCGGAATTAAATTAGAAGAAAGAGGGAAGAAAATTCCAGTAAATGCTCATCTGGAGACACAGGTTAAAGGGGTGTATGCTATTGGCGATGTAATTACCGGAGCCATGTTGGCGCATAAAGCGGAAGAGGAAGGTGTTTTTGTAACAGAAACAATTGCTGGTCAGAAACCGCATATTAATTATAATCTGATTCCGGGAGTAGTTTATACCTGGCCAGAGGTAGCTTCTGTTGGTTTTACAGAAGAGCAGTTAAAAGCCGATGGTAAGAAGTATAAAACAGGCTCTTTTCCATTTAAAGCTAGTGGAAGAGCGAAGGCAAGTATGGATACAGACGGTTTTGTAAAAGTGCTAGCAGATGCTGCAACTGACGAAATATTAGGCGTTCATATGATTGGGCCACGTGTTGCTGATATGATTGCAGAAGCTGTAGTAGCAATGGAATTTAGAGCGAGTGCAGAAGACATTGCAAGAATATGTCATGCACACCCAACTTATACAGAAGCATTTAAAGAGGCGGCTTTAGCAGCTACAGATAATAGAGCTATACATATATAAAAGTTAATGCAAACACAGGAAGAGTAACGATAATCTATCCCTTCCTGTGTTTAATTTTTGAAACCTACTTAATAACAGGAATAGATAGTAGAGGCACTTCTGAATTAGAAGCCATAATACGTGTTTTGCTGGCATGTACTATAGACGACCAGAAACCATATTGATAAGGCACCATAATCAATAAATCTGCACCAATTTCCTTGATTTCGTTTTCTATTTCCTTAATTACTGTATTAGATTCTACCTCTTTATAAGAGTGGTGAATGTTTTTAAGCTTTACATCTATTTTCTTTTTAGTGTACGAGTCTTCAATTAACCCAGTTTGTTTATGAACATGGAATATTTCGATTTCGGCTCCCATTTTTTCTGCAAAAATCTTTATTCTATCCAGAATATAAGAGTGAACACCTCTTAAAATATCACAGGCAAATAAAATCTTTTTAATGCCTTTGTATTTTGCATGCATGGGAATTGCGAGTACAGGTACTTTTAGCTTGGCAATTGCTGTGGTTGTGGTGTTGCCAAAAATATCTTGCATGACAGATTTCTGAGCAGTTCCCATTACAATCATATCTGCTTCATGTTGTTTGATGATATTCTCAAGTTCTTCTTCCATATTTAAGAAAGAAGTGAGACATAAAGTTTCTACACCATATTTAGTGTTTATTTTATCGGCTCTTTCTTTAAGTGAAGCTATGTTTAATGTTTTGATTTCATCCAGTGCGGACGAAGGGAATAACGTATTTGCATAATGCGTTGGAAGCATAAAAGAATTAAACAAGATAACTTTTGCATTTAGATTTCTTGCTGCTTCGGCAGCATATTCCAATGCATTTTCGGCCTCTGCCGAAAAATCTGTAGCTACAATAATAGTTTTCATATCTGGGCTCCTATCTATAAAATAAAAACAGCCCGGTTAAGGGCTGTTTTTGATGTTAATTAATATTCATGAACGTCTACGTGGTCGTAATTTTCAACCATCAATTCCTCAATTGATTTTTGACCTTTGTTTTTGTTGAATCTGTTAATTATCCTATCAAAAATCTCGTACATAACCGGAACGATGATTAAAGTTAAGAATAAAGAACTTAACAAACCACCAATAATTACCCAGGCCAGACCATTTTTCCATTCAGCACCTGCACCACTTGCTATCGCAATAGGAAGCATACCTATAACCATCGCAATAGTTGTCATCAGGATTGGACGGAGACGGGCATGGTTTGCTAGAATAAGTGCTTCTCTGGTAGATTTACCTTCAGCTTTCATGTGGTTGGTAAAGTCAACAAGGATAATTGCATTTTTAGCTACTAGACCAATCAACATAATAATACCTAAAATGGTGAATATGTTTAAGGAATTATTTGTTAAACCCAGAGCAAGTAAAGCACCTATCATAGATAACGGAATGGAGAACATTACCACAAATGGATAGATGAAACTATCGTAAAGGGCAACCATAATAAAGTATACCAATAGAATAGAAGCCAGTAAGGCAATTCCTAAGGTACCGAAACCTTCTGATTGGTTTTCCATATTACCACCCCATACATAAGATACACCGGTTGGTTTGGTTAATTTATCTAGTTTAGCTCCAAACTCGTTGGCAACAGTACCTGTTGGACGACCAACTACTTGAGATTGTACGGTTACAGAAGTTGATTTATCTCTTCTTTCCAGCTGACTTGGGCCCGAGCTTTGTGTGATATCAGCAAATTGAGATAATTTCACCTGTTTACCGTTTTTGTTAACAAACATCAGGTTACTTACATCATCTATGTTTCTTCTGTTGAAATCCTGATAGCGTATATTAATGTCGTATTCGTACTCTCCCTGACGGAATTTTCCATCTGTATTACCACTAAATGCGGTTTGCATTGTTCCACCAACAGTAGACAAATCTAAGCCTAATGCAGCCATTTTATCGCGATCAACCTGAACGTTGATCTCTGGATTTCCGGCTTCTACCGTTAATTTAACTTCAGATGCACCAGGAACAGATTTTAATTCTTCGCCTGCAACTTCTGCAAATTTTAATACGCTATCTAAATCAGAACCAACAACAATTAATTGAATTGGAGCGTTTTCTGCAGTACCCAATATACTAACGGGAACACTTTTTACCTTTGCACCTACTAATATTTTAGCCAGTTCGCGACTCACTTTTGCTGCATATATATTAGAGTCGTCTTTTCTGTCTTTCTTCTCGACCAGTTTGACGTTGATTTCTGCTTTATAAGCAGTGGCCTGCGTACCGCCCATTCCTTCACTGGACTGACCCACCATGGTGATTAGTGCAGTAACTTCTGGTTTTGTAGATAAAAACTCCTCAGCTTTTTGAGCCATTTGGTTGGTTTGCTCTATAGAGGCATCTTTCGGCATTTCTATCTGAACAAGAAATTCACCCCTATCACTTTGAGGGAAGAAATCTGTACCTATATATCCAGTTCCTAGTAAGGCAAATGACAGCATTAACAATCCAAAGGTTAAACCTAATGTGGTTTTTTTATGCCCTAAACACCATTTAAGGATACGGGTCACCCAGTTGGTGAAAGCTTTTAATCCTGCTTCGAACTTAACAATGATTTTTCCGAACAGATTACTTCCGGTTATTTTCTCCAGCTTACCAAATCTGGATGATAATAAAGGAACTACAGTAAATGAAACAAACAAGGACAAAAGTGTAGATATAATTACCACCACACAGAATTGTCTTAAAATGTCTGATACCAAACCTGTACTGATAGCAATAGGGAAGAACACTACAACGATAACGAAAGTGATAGATACAACCGTAAAACCAATTTCTTTAGTAGCATCCATAGATGCTCTTACCCGGTTTTTTCCCATTTCCATGTGTCTGTAAATGTTTTCGAGTACAACAATAGCATCGTCCACAAGAATACCTACCACTAATGAAAGTCCTAACAATGACATCAGGTTAAGGGAGAAGTTCATGATGCTCATTCCAATAAACGTTGTAATCAATGCCAATGGAATTGAAATCATAACGAATACGGCATTTCTTAAGCTGTGTAAGAAAAATAACATCACAAATGCAACAAGGATAACAGCTAAAAGTAAATCGTGTACAACAGCATTTGCAGAATCTAATGTAAATACCGAGCTGTCGTTAGCAACGTCTATTTTTAGTCCTACATCTTGATAATCTTTCTCTACTCTCTCGATAATTTTATAGATACCACGACTCACTTCAACGGCATTGGCATCAGATTGTTTTAATACCTGTAAAGCAATCGCACCTTTTCTGTCAACCCTTGCTATTTTTTCTACATCTTTCTGAGCGTCCTGAACATCTGCAATGTCCAACAGTCTTATTTGAGCACCACTATTTGGATTGGTTGAAATAACCAGGTTTCTGATGTCATTAACAGTTTTGTATTTTCCTGCTAAACGGATTAACACGTCCTGACTCTCTGTTTTTACACTACCAGTAGGGAAATCCAGATTAGAGTTTAATATGGCTTGTTGAACTTGTAATAAAGAAAGGTTATAGCCTTCTAGTTTATTTGCATCTATGCTTACCTGTATCTCACGTTCTTCGCCACCAATTAAGTTTACCTGAGCAACACCCGTTACACGAGACAAAATAGGAGCTATACGTTTATCCATCAGGTCATAAAACTCTGCATCACTTAGCTTCGCAGAGGCAGACATTGTCATAATAGGCAAGTCATCCAAAGAGAATTTATTTAGTGCTGGTGTTTTGACGTCGTCCGGAAGTGTACTCAATATAGCATTGATTTTTCTTTGGGCATCGTTAAGCGCAATATCTACGTTAGTACCATTGTTCAATGTAATAACTACAACAGATAAGCTTTCGTAAGATTTAGATTCAATCTTTTTGATGTTCTCCATGGAAGATATCGCATCCTCTATCTTCTTGGTTACCGTATTTTCTACCTCGCTTGGAGATGCACCCGGGTAAATAGTACTTACTGATACTACAGAAGGAGAGAATTTTGGCAATAACTCATAATTTAATGAGAAATAGCTTAATAATCCTAACAATGTAAGTACAGTAAAAACTACTATTACCAGCGACGGTCTTTTTATAGATATTTCTGTAATTTTCATTCTAAATATTTTGGTTGTTTTCTCCTGTTATTCCGAAAAGAGAAATTATTTAATAGCACTAATTTGTGTTCCGTCTACCAGATTAATCTGACCACTTACGATTACGATTTCACCTTCCTGTAAGCCGCTTAAAATCTCTACCTGATCTCCTAATATTCTACCGGCAACAACTTGACGTTCTTTTGCATGATCGCCATTAGCAATAAAAACTTTATTGCTGCTTACACTTCCAACAAATGCGGTACGTGGGATAATAACAACAGGAGCTTGTTTCGCAAATTCAAAAACTGCAGTTCCGTACATTCCGGCTCTGATATCATTATTCTGATTGTTTGATAATTCAATCTCAATAGGAAAGTTTAAAGAGTTATCCGCCTTTGGGGCAATAAACGATACTTTTCCGTTGAAAGATTTATCAGGATAAACATTCGTTGTTATTTTTACGTTGTCTCCAATTTTTAAGGCTGCTACCTGAGACTCTGTTACGGTGGTAGACAACTTTAATTTAGAAACATCTACAATCTCGAATAATTGGGTACCAGGAGAAACGTATGTACCTACCTCAATTAATTTTTTATTCACTATGCCGTTGATAGGAGCTTTAATGTTTGCGTCGCTCAGTTTTCTGTTAGATTCCTTCAGCGTAGCTAAAGCTCTTTCAACGTTTAATCTTTGCGCATCTAATTGTTGTTGAGTGACACCACCTGTTTTAAATGAACTTTCGAAACGTTCAAGATCTTTTTTTGCATTGTCGTAAGTAGCTTGTGCATTTGAAGATGTTACATTCAATAGTTCAGAATCAAGGTAAGCGATTATTTGCCCTTTATTTACTTTTGAACCTACATCTACCAAAATTCTGGTGATTCTACCTGAGTTTTCAGCAGAGAAAGTAAGATCCTGAGAAGGAAGAAAGTTACCATTTACGCTGAAATCTAAATCCAGAGGTTGTTTGGTAACCGAACTGGTACGAACTGTTACCGCTCCTGAGCCTTGAGCAACAATTGCTGTCTTCTCCTCGTTTTTCTTTTTATTGTTCGATAGTATCCATCCTATTCCCCCAATTACGACAATAAGGATAATTACTGTTGTTAATACTTTTTTCATGATTAGTTTAATAATGTTTTGATGTTACCTTGAGATTTTATAAGTTGTATTTCAGCAATTTTATAATTTAATAAAGCTTGGTTGTAGCTGTTTTGAGCTTGGGTTAAAGCGTTCTCTGTATCTAATAGATCTGTAAGAGAAGCTAAACCGTTATTATAGTTATTTTGAGTACTGTTATATATCTCTTGTGCCAGTTTTACGTTTTTTCTTTGAGATTGTATAGTACTAAAACTGTTTTTTAACTGTATTTTGGCATTTTCATAAGAAGCATTTAATGCATTGGTAGTAGCCTTAGTGTCTTCTTCTGCTTTTAAAATGTCTATTTCAGCCTGTTTTACTTTTGATCTGGTACGCAGGCCACTAAAAATAGGAACCCTTAGAGAAAGACCAATTGCTGAAGCATCGTAACCAACAGAACCTTTGTCCATAGATTTAGTTTTAAAGGGATCAAATGTGCTGGTCATGGTCGTGTAATTGTAAGATCCGGACAGTGCCAATGTAGGATAATATTCAGATACGTAAGCTTTTCGTTGCAGGTCCAGTAAAGTTCTTTGTACATCCATTAACTGTAGCTCGGTTCTGCTATTTACGTTGATATCGCTTTCTAAAAGCGGTAATGAATTAACATTTTTCAATTCAGCTGGATGTAAAGAAATCTTCGTATTTACAGGCATTCCCATAGCCAGTTTTAATTGTATTTCCAGTTGTTCAACAGCATTTACAAGTTGTTCCCGTTGAGTTTCTAAATTTGTTAGGTTTACTTTTATCCTGTCAACATCAATTTTTTTAGCCAACCCGTTATTGTACTGATTAGTAATCATTTTATCTATAACTTTAATGTTCTTGATGTTTGTGTCAATAACAGATAGCTGTTGTTTATTAACCAATATTTGGTAATAGCTGTTTGCAGTTTGTTCAATTACCTGCTCTTCAGTTAATGTGGCGTTTAAACTATAGTAGTCTTCACTTACTTTAGCTGCTTTTAGTCCGGTAAATACTTGCTGGTTAAAAAGTTGTTGGTCAACTTGTATACCTGCGCCGGAATTCCACGCTCTTCCCATTTTAAATGCACCCATATCGGTTACCAGTTGGCCAATTATTGGGTTATAGGCTAGATTTGCACTTCCATTTACTTGTGGTAATGCAGCGGCTCTAACCTCGTTGGTTTTTTGTTTTCCGCCTTCAATATCCAATCTGCTCTTTTTAGCATTTTGGTTGTTGTCTATCGCATATTTTAAGGCTTCTTTTAATGTCAGCGTTTGCTGCGCAAAACCTTGCGAGAACGATAGCAGGCCTATGAGGGTTATTACTAGCTTAATCGATTTCATGTGTTTTGTTTGTGTTTATTGTTTTTTTAGTCCTCTGTATAAAAGTGCTATAATGTCTTTCATTTTTTCTCTGAAACCGTTCATCAGTTCCGTAGAGAGTAGTATGGATGCAGGGTCAGAACAAAAATGGAGTTCAGCCATGCCAACTCCCATAATAATATTGTTAATGGTGTCTGCTGCTTTTTCGGTGTCAATTTCATCTATTTCACCCTTTTCTATTCTGGAATCCAGAAAATTTTCAACAATAATATTCTCTTTCTCTTTGATCTTTTGTCTTAGTTCTGCAAACCTGCTGTCTTTATAGAAATAGTCGATTTGCAAATCCTGTATTTTCATGATATGAAATTGCTCCGAAAAAGAGAGTCTGGCATCAATCATTTTCATTAAACCGTCAGGGATGCTTTCTGCATCAGTTAACGCCTTGTATTGTTTTTCAAGCTGTTCGGCCAAAATAGTACTCGCTACTTCTAAAAAAAGTGAGTTTTTGTCGGGGAAATAATAATAAAGTGCGGCTTTAGAGATATTCAGGTCATCGGCAATCTCGTTCATAGTCGTTTTCGAAATACCAAAATGAGAAAATCTTTTAAGGGCTGCCTCTATAATTCTTTCCTTCTTTCCATCTGATTCCACCATAATTCTAACTTTTTTACTTTCTGACTTTTTGAATTGAATAGTCAAAAGTACGACAAAATATTTTATCTGACATATTTAAAAGAATTTTTATTTTCAAATGACAAAATATCCGCTCATTTTTCTTGGTCTATATTTTCTAATAAGTGTTCATTATTTTATATCATAAATATCGTGAGGCGTTAATAAATTCTAACTTTGCGATTAAGAAAGTCCATAACATATATCATGCTAAATATTCAAAGAAATATTTCTTTAAAACCCTATAACACATTTGGGATAGATGTAAAAGCGGCCTATTTAGTAGAAATTACTAAAAAAGAAGACCTGCAAACATTATTTTCTGATAGCGAATTGATGAAGTTAAATCGATTGGTGATTGGTGGAGGAAGTAATGTTCTTTTTACTCAGGATTTTGAAGGTCTTATTATTAAAATGGGTATTAATTTTATACAGCAGCATGAAGTTGATGCTACAGAAGTGTTGGTACAGGCCGGAGCAGGGGTGGTGTGGAACGATTTAGTGAAATATTGTGTAGCCAATGGTTTTACTGGTATAGAAAACCTGAGTCTTATACCGGGTTCTGTAGGTGCTTCTCCAGTCCAAAATATAGGTGCATATGGGGTAGAAATAAAAGATGTTTTTGAAAGTTGTGAGGCCTTTGATATAGCTACTGGTACATTCAAGATTTTTACTAAGGAAGATTGCGAGTTTGGATATAGAGATAGTATATTTAAACAACGTTTAAAAAACAAATATATCATTACATCGGTAAGTTATAAATTGTCTCATCAGCCCAATATAAATACTTCTTATGGAGCCATAGAGGCAGAATTAAAGACAAGAGGTATAGTTAATCCTACTATTAAAGACGTATCGGATGTAGTGTCTACCATTAGGGTTTCAAAACTTCCCGATCCTTCAACAATAGGAAATGCAGGCTCCTTTTTCAAAAACCCAATAGTAAAAAAAGAAAAGGTAGAAGAGCTGTTGGTCAAATTCCCGGATTTAGTACACTATAACGTGGATAAAAAGAATGTTAAACTGGCCGCAGGGTGGTTGATAGAACAATGTGGATGGAAAGGAAAAGTAGTAGGTAATACGGGTACCTGGAAGAATCAGGCTCTGGTATTGGTTAATCATGGGGGAGCAACTGGGGAAGAAGTTTTTAATTTTTCTGACCTAATAATCAGTTCAGTAGCTAATAAATTTGATGTCTTTTTAGAACGGGAAGTGAACGTTATTTAATACACAAGGAATTTAATTACCTGCTATAATCATTAATTGAAAGAAAAATATTTTTGGCTTAGGTTTTGTGATAAATAAAAAGAGAATAATCTTTTGGATTAAATGTCCTTTTATTATTCGGGAATATTTAATTACGGGGTTTCATCTATTTATCTACTTATAAAACAAAACAGAATGACAAAAATTGAATTCAATTCCCTTGTGATGCATCAGGCAGCTTCTCTTAGAATGCATGCGTTACATTTCACACATGATTCTGATGATGCAAACGACTTAGTACAGGATACTATGTTAAAAGCTATTACTTATTACAATAAGTTTAAAGAAGGAACTAACCTCAAAGGGTGGTTGTATACTATTATGAAGAATACCTTCATTAACAATTACCGCCGTTTTGTTAAAATCAATTCATTTGTCACCATGACGGATGAAATAACATCCGCCCAATTATCATTTTCCTCAACTTCCAATAATGGAGAACACAAGTTTGTAATGGAAGATATTAAAAAAGCTTTGGGTAAACTACAGGAGGATTATTATGTGCCATTTATTATGCATTTCGAAGGGTTTAAATATCACGAGATTGCTGAATATTTAGAAATTCCGATCGGAACAGTTAAAACAAGGATACACGTGGCAAGAAAGCTCCTTAAAAAGAACCTTAAGGCATATGATTATACACTTAACGAGACTGCAGCATAAATAAGAACCCTTAAAAATTGATTTAATATTGTTAGTTTATACTTTTTTAGACAGATTGATGGTTTTTTGGATTGTGTTTTTTACTAAAAAACATGATTATTAGTAAGGGAGAATGTCTTGTTTTATTTAAAAGCTATAAATGGCTTTATTATTTCAATGATATGGTTTATGGGATTTTAATGTTCAATTAATTTTAATCAATATTGCAGTTGATTATTAATAATGGAAGATTACCCTATTTATACCAGGTTTCAGCTTGCTTTAAGAAATGGAAATGATAAACCCGCAATTTGGGTTGCCTTTGAAGGTAAGATTTATGATGTTTCTGAAAGCAGGTTATGGAAAAATGGAAAGCACTACGAGCATTGGGCAGGGCAGGATTTAACAGAGGAATTGAAAGATGCTCCGCATACCAGCAAAGTTTTTGAAAAATTCAAGGTTGTTGGATATTTAAAATCAGAAGAAAAGGAATGATTCTTATCATTCCTTTTCTTCTTCTAGTTCGTCTTCTTTAGATTGTCTTCCAACTTTTATGATTGGATTTTCCTGCGTTCCGGTTACTTTTATCGGTATACCAATAATACCCAAAGGGGGTAATCCAAGTCGAAATCCCATATTCAGTTTTCCGTCCAGGCTAACTTGTCCCTCGAAACGAGGTCTAAATCCTGCAATCTTCATTTTAGTTCTTTCAATAGTCATAATGTTGTTCTTAATATTGGATTTAATCACAACTTTATTGACTTCCGGATCTTTTAATTCACCATGGGAAGTTTTTGAAGCAATCCCATCCATGAGCTTAAAGCCTTTAAACTTTATCTTTTCCAAACTTAATGTACCTTCGCCTACAATAGATTTCAATACTGGAGACATGTTCTGATCTAATGCTCCTGCTAGTTTATAGTCAAGAGAAACAATGCCGTAGGCACTTTTTGCAGACGAAGCCATTTCCCTAAACAAGGCAACTTCATGGTATGCCCGTTGGATATCAAAATTCTCTGCTTTTATAGCATATTCAAAATTCGCTCTTTTAGGGTTTATAGGATTATAGTTGGCATCCATACTTACTTTAGTCCCAGCTAAATCAAAACTGGTTTCCTGCAAGGTAACAGCTCCTTTGTCGGTAGCAACCTTTCCACTAAAATTATTAATAATTAAATCATCATATTTTACTTTGTCCACTTTTGCAGAAAAATCTATAGATAAATCTTGTGGGACAAGTATAACGCCTGTAGCGGCAGAAGTAGAAGTATTGGAAGTGGAATTGTCTGCATAGGCCATAAATTCATTGGCATTAATGTATTTACTGTTAAGATCAAATTTACCGGATAATGTGCTCCGGGAGTTTACAATATAATTGACTACATTTTCTAAATGACCATTGACTGTGAATTTACTGTCGCCATAAGACCCGGTGAAAGTTTTGAATAGCATTTTTTCTTTAAAGAACGCAAACCTTCCGGTATGGATGTAGAAGTCTTTAGGAAATAGATCGGTATTAATTCTAATGTTGTCTATTTCTAAAAAGCCATTATTTCTCAATTTATCGAAGTTGCCGGCAAGGGCGTCTTTCTGAGATCCTTGTAAATTAAAGTTGGTTTTGATGAAGCCGTTTACGTCATAACCTTTTACGGCAAATATCTTGTAGATAGCTCCCAAATCAATTTCTCCCTTAGAGTTTATCCGGTAATTGACATTGTCAAAGTTATGGAGGTTAGCTTTTAATTCAAAAGGTTTGCCTGCAATCTGGAATTTAATGGGTAACACCTCTACTTTCAAATCCTTGAAAGAACCTTTACTACTGCTTACACGGGTTACAATGGAGATGTTTTCTACTGGAATAGGGTAAGCTAAAACTTTGATGTAACCGTCTTTAATTGCTACTTGGGTATTTGTAACTGGGAAAATGCGTTTAGCAGGAAGGTAATTTCCATCTACAAAGGCATCAATCAATAACTTGCCTTTAATTATAACACTATCCAATGGATAAAATTTAGGAATATCTGCCAGATCGAAACGACTTTTAACCTCTCCTTTAACCAGAAAACGGTTGAAATCGCTAATGGTCAGATGTCCTTTTAAATAATTATCCAGTACATTCATATTCAGTTCAGTCAACCCAATTTTTACGTTGCTTAACAAGCTGTCTTTGGTAGAAGCGTTAATTTTAAAACTAACGTTTTGTACTGCTTCTGGTAGGTCTTTAAATTTGAGATAGCCATTTTGCAGTTCAGCATTTAAATTGAACACAGGAATGCTGGTAATAACAGTATCCACTTTTCTGACACCAGAACGTTTTATTCCTTTAGCGTATTTCCCGTCAACTATAAAATCTAAATTGAATTTTCCTTTAAAGTTGATATTGTCTATTCCTAAAGCATCATTAAATTTCTCCAGGTCAATATTAGCCAAGGCCTTAGCCTTTATAGAAGAGGGCTCCAACCCATCCAGACTGAGATTAGCTGCAAAATAATCCTTTTCAAGGTTAAAACTCAAAGTATCTAACTGGAGTTTAATCTTTTCCGGAGCACAATTTGGTAATGTTACATGACTTCTCAGTATGAGGTTAGACAAAGGTGTTTTTGCATTTTGGTAGGCAATTTGACCGTTGTCAATGTTTAAATTTAAAGAGAAGTCAGGCATTTTATTTTCTTCAGCGATATACTGCCCAATTAATGACATCTCAATATCTGTGATTCCGCTGAGTTTTGTTTGGGAGGCCCATTTTACATATTCCGGAGGCAGAACAGAGAGTAATTGCTCTAATTGACTTTGTTTGCTGTTGACTTTAAAATTAATATCGTAACCATTATTAATGAATGCGAACTTACCGGTAAACGTGATGGGGAGTTTGTTTATTTTAAGATCATTACGCTCAAATACAAAGGCTAATGAACTGGTATTTACTTGTGTAAGTAGTTTAGCGTCTATTTGCTTGTCAATCAGGTAGTTATGACCATCGTAATTGAAATTTAATGAGTCTATTTGTGCATGTGTGGCTAGTGCAAAAACAGATTCGGCTAAATTTCCTTTTCCTTTATAATTAAATCCCTTGGCATCAATGAGCATGGGTAAAGACCGATCGTTATAGACCAAATGACTATTGTTGATTTGTATCAGATCTATTTTTAGTGATGTTTCGGAAGAAGTTTCCTGCTCTGGCGTTTGGGTGGTGTCAGATTTATAAATATTATAGTTTGCTATGCCCAGACTGTCTGTTTGTATATTGATAAGCGCATGGTCAAGATAAAACTTATTGATAGAAAGGGTTTCCGCAAATACCGAAGCGACATTTACACCCAAAGAAAGTTCTTTTGTTTTTAAGAGTGTTTCTTCTTTAAATGGCGCAGAACCATTAATGTCTACATCATAAATGGTGACGGTTAAATAAGGAAAGTGCTTGAAAAATGAGAGACTGATGTCGCTAAAAGCTACCTTGGCATCTATATTCTCATTTGCCCATTCTTTTACTTTGGTATTAATGGTATTGGCAAAGAAGAAAGGAAGTATTGCCAATAAAGCAACGAAAGAAGCTAAAACAACGCCTGTTATCTTAGCGAATTTTATCAAAAATTCTTTTTTCACAAATGAGTTCAAATAAAAGTACAAAGGAACAACTTTCTAGGTGAATATGTGTCAATAAATAGAAATTAAAAAATAAATTTAGGAAGTGGAAATCAAAGGATTAAGATTTGAAAAGTAATCTAATTAAAAACGGGTTGTCCTCCTTTGTATTTATGTTGCATAGACTCTTATTCATGATGGTATGGCTCGCCTTTTAGAATGGTAAAGGCTCTGTACACCTGTTCCGTAAAAAACAACCTGACCATTTGGTGAGAGAAAGTCATTTTAGATAAAGAAATTTTATCATTAGCTCTCTGGTATATAGTCTGATCAAATCCGTAAGGACCACCAATCACAAAAATAAGATGTTGTGTGGCAGCAATCATTTTTTTGTTTAGAAAATCTGCAAATTGAATAGAGGTGTAGTTGCTGCCTTTTTCATCTAATAATACTACAAAATCGGTGCTGGAAATATGTTTGAATAATAATTCAGCTTCCTTTGCCTTTTGTTGCTCTTGTGTCAGATGCTTGGTGTTTTTGAGTTCAGGTAATTCCTTAATTTCAAATTTTATATAATGTTTCAGGCGTTTCAGGTATTTTTCTATACCATCTATCAGGTATTTATCCTCAGTTTTACCAACTGTAAGCAAAGAGATTTTCATTTTAATTGTCAGGAAATTCTAAAAATGTAAAATTAAAAAAAGAAAATTGTAAATATTAGTAATATATTTCTCCATTGAGGGTCTAAACTATTATGAAACATATTCCAGAAGCATACCAAATTCAGGCAAAACAACTAGAAATAGTTATCGGTAATTTAAAACGAAAAGTAAATCAATATTCATTTGCAAGATTATTGGTGTTTTTAGTGGCAATATTAGCGGTGTATATCTTTTTTGGGTATGGGATAAAAGCCTTGGTATTAATTGCAATAACGGCTATCGCTGTCTTTCTTTTTTTAGTAAAAAAACAAGTGCAGGAAGAAGTGTTGTTACAATTTAGTAAAGATAAACTGAGATTATTAGAAAATGAGGTTAACGTTCTTGAATACAGAGAGAATTTGTATGATAACGGAAATCAGTTTTCCGATGCGAAACATGCCTATACAGATGACCTGGATATTTTTGGGCCAAACTCGGTATATGCCTATATAAACCGTTGTTCTAGTCAGAAAGCAAGACGAATTTTAGCCAGCTATTTTAAAGAACCGGCAAATCGTAGTGAAATATTAAAAAGGCAGGAAGCCATTGTTGAGTTGGGTCAATTTTCATCTGACACCTTAGATTATCGTACTCGTTTGCTTTCGCTTCCATCCAGAGATATTGATGTGCTTGAAGTTTTTTTTACCGATAAGCTAGCTAAGGCTATGGGTTTTATTCAAAACACAAAGCTAAAAGCTTATGCGGTGGCAGTTCCATTTTTAAGTATTGCTCTTTTAGTTTTAACAGTTTTTTGGGGAGGTCTGTGGTTTAATATTTTGGGACTTTTTCTGCTGCTAAATTTTATTGTTTATTTCTTTTATAAAGCGAGGATAGATTTTGTACATGAGGGAATTGGGAAAAGCTCCGCTATTTTTAAAAATTACGCTTCTAATCTGAAATGGATTGAAAATCAGGAATGGAAGGCAGATTTATTAAAAGATAAGACGTCAACAGGAGGTAAAAGAAAAGAAGTTTACAGGCAATTTCTTGAATTAGATAAAATTTTAACCAACCTAAACTACAGATTCAATATAATTGTAGCTATTTTTCTTAACCTCTTTTTTCAATGGGATTTAAGGCAGCTTAGAAAACTTTATGCCTGGCATTTAAAAAGTGAAAGCGATATTGTAGACGGTTTTGATACTATAGCCCAATTTGAGGTATTGATTAGTCTGAGTGTTTTAGATAATAATCATCCGGAGTGGACTTACCCGAAAATAGAAGAAGGTTTCGGTTTCGAATCTAAAGAACTGGGCCATCCATTGATTGAAGAATCCAAACGGGTAAATAATGATTTTTCTTTGGGAGAGAGACCTACAGCTGATGTGATTACCGGATCCAATATGGCCGGAAAATCTACCTTCCTGCGAACTGTAGGAGTAAATATGGTTCTCGCTTTTTTGGGAGCTAAAACCTGTTCAAAAGCTTTTAAATCATCAGTTTTTAATCTCTATTCTTTTATGAGAATAAAAGATTCTTTAGCGGAAAGTACTTCCACTTTTAAAGCAGAAATAGATAGACTGAAAATGATTTTGGAAGAAACAGCCAAAGATGAAACAGCTTTTGTTTTAATAGATGAAATGCTGCGAGGAACAAATAGTAAAGATAAATATTTGGGTTCTAAAGCATTTATAGAACGGATGATCCAGCAAAAAACACCTGGTTTTATTGCTACACATGATTTGCAAATAGCAGATTTGGAAAAAGACTATCCATCATCGGTGCGAAACTATCACTTTGATATTTCTGTTAAAGATGAAGAGATGTTTTTTGACTATAAAATTAAAAATGGTGAATGTAAGACTTTTAATGCCTCTATATTGCTGAAAGCAATAGGTTTAGATGTTACAAATGGTGAGTGAAATTAGTGGTGGATTGTAAAAAATAAAACTGCCGACTGGATATTATTTCAGTCGGCAGTTTTGTTATAACTTAAAAGAAGCTCTGAATAACACTAAAAAACAAAGCCAAATACATAATAATGCTCAAAGAATGTGATTTTTTGTTTAGCATTATCATAAGCATTTCTGCCTGTGGTACGTATTTTAGTCAAATCGGTGAATCCGGTTTTAAAAGTACCTTGTAAGAAGAAATGTTTAGTTAGAAACATTTTTGCACCTACCTTTGCTGATGCACCCCATCCCGCTACATTCCAATAATGATTTGCGCCAACACCAAAAAATCTTGCATCCGTTCTTGGTACCAGTAAACCAGCGTCTATTCCTGTTTCCATGGTTAGGTACTGCTTTTTGTTACGGGCAACCCAAATGTCGTCATATCTTTCTATTGCTACCGTAGCAAAGTTATAACCGTCAGTATGTTCAAAGGTTAAGAACTCATCTTTAATCTCAAAATCATTATTATCATAAGTTCCAGCATAAGAACCTGTCTGAATAGGATTAGCCGGATCTGAGATTTGTGGATCAATATATCCCGATATTTTAACGGTTTGAGGAGTATTCATGACATATTTCATGTGGTCCCACCCTAAAGAAATTGTATAATTATCTTTAATATAATACCCAAAGTGGAAGTTGAATTGAGGTATACTGATTTCGGCAGGATTAATATAATCCCAGCTTAATTTACTAGGTCTGTCCGTTGCGTGTACTTTGTACAATGTAAAGTCATAACCGGGACCTTTAAAGTGGATATCACTTTTAGAGTAAGAAGAAAAGTTATAACCCCAATGAATATAAAACTTCCCTTTATTACTGTAATCTCTGGAGTTTTTGGGTTTGAAGATACTTTTAGACGAATAATTTAAGGAGTCAGTATCCATTGCAGCAGTACTTATTTGTGTTAAAGCAAGTACCATAAAAAATGTCAAAGCATTTTTTTTGAAATTCATAAATAACATATCAATGTACAATAAAGTAACCCATTAAAAAACCCGAAAATTACTTCGGGTTTTTTAATGGGTAATAATAAAGTTTTTATCCTTTTGCGGCGTTTTTACGGATAATATTCAGTGCGCCACCAGCTTTAAACCACTCTATTTGTTGGGCGTTGTAGCTGTGGTTTACTAAAATTTCGTCTTTAGAACCGTCTTTATGGTGTAGTACGATAGTCAATGGAGTATTAGGTGCAAATGATGTCAAACCTAATATATCTATTGTATCGTCTTCCAGAATTTTGTTGTAATCCTCTTTATTAGCAAAAGTCAATCCCAGCATCCCTTGTTTTTTCAGGTTTGTCTCGTGAATACGAGCAAAAGATTTTACAAGAACTGCTCTAACTCCTAAATGACGAGGTTCCATGGCAGCATGCTCTCTGGAAGAACCTTCTCCATAGTTTTCATCACCAACTACGATAGAACCAATACCAGCAGCTTTATAAGCTCTTTGAGTAGCAGGTACAGGACCATATTCGCCAGTTAATTGATTTTTAACATCGTCTGTTTTTTCGTTAAAGAAGTTAACAGCACCAATTAACATGTTATTAGAGATGTTATCTAAGTGACCACGGAACTTTAACCATGGACCTGCCATAGAAATATGGTCAGTAGTACATTTTCCTTTGGCTTTGATTAATAGTTTCAAGCCCAAAAGGTCAGTCCCTTCCCATGCAGCGAAAGGCTCTAATAATTGCAGACGATGAGAAGTTGGAGATACAATTACTTCAACGTTGCTACCGTCTTCAGCCGGAGCCTGATATCCTGGATCATCAACAGCAAAACCTTTTTGAGGTAATTCATCACCTGTAGGCGGATCTAATTTTACCTGCTCACCATTTGCATTGGTAAGTGTATCTGTCAACGGATTAAAATCTAAACGACCAGAAATTGCTATGGCAGCAACCATCTCAGGAGAGGCTACAAAAGCAAATGTATTAGGGTTACCGTCTGCTCTTTTTGCAAAGTTTCTGTTGAAAGAGTGAACGATAGTGTTTTTCTCTTGTTTATCTGCACCCACACGGTCCCACATACCAATACATGGACCACACGCATTGGTAAATACAGTAGCGTTAAGATCTTCAAATGTTTTTAAGTAACCATCTCTGTCTGCCGTAAAGCGAACCTGCTCAGAACCAGGATTGATACCAAAATCTGCTTTGGTGCTTAAGCCTTTATCTACAGCTTGTTTAGCAATAGAAGCAGCTCTTGAAAGATCTTCGTAAGAAGAGTTGGTACAAGAACCAATTAAGCCCCATTCAACTTTCATTGGCCAACCATTTTTCTCTGCTTCTTGTTTCATCTGAGAAATAGGAGTAGCCAAATCTGGTGTAAACGGACCATTCAAGTGTGGTTCAAGTTCAGAAAGGTTTATTTCAATAACCTGATCAAAATATTTTTCTGGCTCAGCATAAACTTCCGCGTCAGCAGTTAAATGTGCTTTAATCGCGTTAGCTGCATCAGCAACATCGTCTCTGTTGGTCGCTCTTAAATAGCGTTCCATAGACTCATCGTAACCAAAAGTAGAAGTGGTTGCTCCAATTTCTGCACCCATGTTACAGATGGTACCTTTACCGGTACATGACATTGAAGTAGCACCTTCACCAAAGTATTCAACAATACATCCGGTACCACCTTTTACAGTTAAAATACCCGCAACTTTTAAGATTACATCTTTTGGTGCAGTCCAACCATTTAACTTGCCGGTTAGTTTTACACCAATTAATTTAGGGAATTTTAGTTCCCACGGTAATCCAGCCATTACGTCACAAGCATCAGCACCACCTACACCAATAGCCAGCATACCTAAACCACCAGCATTAACAGTGTGAGAATCGGTACCGATCATCATACCCCCGGGGAAAGCATAATTTTCCAATACCACCTGGTGGATAATACCAGCGCCAGGTTTCCAGAAGCCAATGCCGTATTTATTAGAAACAGAACCCAGGAAATCAAAAACTTCCTTACTCTCTGTATTTGCTCTTTTTAAATCTTCTTCAGCACCAACTTTAGCCTGTATTAAGTGGTCGCAGTGAGCCGTAGAAGGTACAGCAACTTTAGCTCGTCCGGCTTGCATAAATTGCAAAAGAGCCATTTGAGCGGTAGCATCCTGCATCGCAACGCGGTCAGGAGCAAAATCTACATAAGACTCTCCACGGGTATAAGTCTCAGAAGCGTCACCTTGCCATAAGTGAGCATATAATATCTTTTCTGAAAGTGTTAGAGGTTTACCAACTAATTTTCTAGCAGCTTCTATGCGACTAGGGAAATTAGCATAAACTCTCTTAATCATGTCTATATCAAATGCCATGCTATTGAATTGATAATTAGTTTATACGAAATATTTTTTGTGTTACAAATTTAATAAAAATAGACAGGCTTATCTCTATTTTAATGTAAAACAAAGATTATTTAGAAGCATTCTATTTAGATTTCAGAGATAACCCGCAAAAGATCATAAAAGTTTTAAGCGGAAGGGTAACAATTTTAGTCTTTTCCTGATAACCTTATATAAACATCATTTATGGAGGATATTTTATGAGAAAAATATATTTGGTATTGGTTATTCAGTTAATAGCTAATATCGTATGGGGACAGACCATAAAAACAGAGGAAAAAGGACAATGGCAAGGCGGTGTTTTTGGAGGGGTGAATATGCCTATGGGGACATACAAAAGTGATTTAAGCAGGGCGAAAAATGGACCCGTTGGAGGTTTGTTTCTCGATAAATACTTTAAAGGTAACAAATTTGGTATAGGGCTAGATCTGCGATTTTTTCAAAACAATATGGCTTACAATCCCGATACTATACATTTTGATAATGGTTATATAGCGCCTACATTTGTCAACGGCAAAAAATACAATCATTTTTCGGCAATGCTTGGGCCAACCTATAAGGCTTCTATTTCAAAATTAGATATCGAGGCTTTTGTGCGCGGTGGAGTGCTTTTTCAACAATTCCCCGAGTATTATTCTGATCTTACCATTAACAACTTGCCTTTCTTTAGATTAGAAAATACAAACAACCCTAAAAATAATGCGAAAGCATGGGCAGGACTTGGGGGAGTGAGGTTTGCTTACAATATCAACAAATCCATTGCTGTATTTGTACAGGGCGATTACCTGAGTACGTTTAGTTCAAGTTTTGGTAAAGACTCAGGGGAGTTTCACTACCATAAATACGAACCTATAAAACCTATTCAAAAATCAGATGTAGTGGTAATTAATCCGGGGCATCCGTCAGATATTCATACCTATTTTGCAGATGTTCCCAAAGATTATAAAAATTATACCCAAACACTTAATATAACAGCAGGAGTTAAGTTTATACTAGGCAAAGGAA
The DNA here is from genome assembly GCF_042678145.1 of Pseudopedobacter beijingensis. Classification (NCBI taxonomy): domain Bacteria; kingdom Pseudomonadati; phylum Bacteroidota; class Sphingobacteriia; order Sphingobacteriales; family Sphingobacteriaceae; genus Pseudopedobacter; species Pseudopedobacter beijingensis. Next base: position 28,485 of record NZ_JBHUDG010000002.1, read on the forward strand.
AAAAAGAAACTGTTAAAAAAGAGACACCAAAGGCGGTAGTGGCGCCTGTGCCGCAATCAAAAGACATAGTAGTCGTAGTTAAAGATAAACAGACAGGTATTGCCCTAAGTGGGGTTACAGTAAGTATCAAAAGCGGGATGGAGACTTATACTTCAACAACTAATGCTAACGGAGAGGCCGAAAGATTACAGGATGCAAAAAGAGGTAGTTATGAGATATCTGGAAGTAAAAATGCAATAGCTACCGGTAATGCTAAAATAGTAGATGCAGACTTTAACCAGACCGGAAATACTATCTATAGGGAGGTTTTTCATGATGACCCAAGATTTACGTTGATTGGTGAAACTATATATTTAAAAGATGCTTCTAAGCTGGCAGGAGTAAATACAGTGCTGACAAAAACCGAAGTAAATACCAATATGAATCAGACTTCTGATGCGGAAGGTAAATTTATCTATCAGTTAGATCAGCAGTCAGATTATACGATAGTAGCCAATCAGTCAGGAAGGTTTTCGCAAACAGAAAATGTGACCACAAAAGGGCTCAACAGAAGTCAGACTTTATATGTGATATTAAAATTGGGAGTTGATGATATTGAGTCAGGTAAAACTTTTGTATTGAAAAATATCAATTACGATTTTGATAAAGTAGATATAAGGCCGGACGCTGCAAGAATATTGGATAACCTGGTGAATATCATGAAACAGAATCCATCTTTAAAGATCGAACTTTCTTCTCATACAGATAGTAGGGGTAGCGATGCTTACAACTTAAAATTGTCGCAAAGACGAGCAGATGCTGCGGTTAGGTATTTAGTAGATAAAGGAATTGACAGATCTAGACTGGTAGCTAAAGGTTTTGGAGAAACTAAATTGCTGAATAGATGCGCAAACGGTGTAGAATGTACAGAGGCGGAACACGAAAAAAACAGGAGAACAGAAGTTAAAGTTTTAAAATATGAGGTAGCGCCTAAATAAAAAGCTGGTTTTTAAATTTGTGTGGTTTAGCCGGTAACTTATATAGTTGCCGGCTTTTTTATTATTCCTTACGTTTTTTATGGGTTGTGGTCTATCCGGTAATTTTAAAGCGAAAGGCTTTTAAAAGAATAACCTTGTTTTGTCCATGCTTCCAAAGCTTTTGGTAATACATATTCCAGTCTTTCCTGAGCTTTCAGGCTGTCATGAAATACAATAATACTTCCCGGCTCAGTGTGCTTAAGAACATTTTTTAGACATTTTTCAGGGCTTAAGTTTAGGTCAAAATCGCCACTTAAAACATCCCACATAATAATTTTGAGATCAGGAATAGTTTGTTTTAATAATTTTATTTGTGATTTTCTGATCCGCCCATAAGGAGGTCTGAAGAGATTAGTTTTTGTTAAATCCTGACATTTAAGAGTGTTGGCAACATATATTTCATCATCAGTATCCCATCCCTTTAGATGGTTGAAAGTATGATTACCAATTTTATGTCCTTCTTTTACTACCTGTTCAAAAACATCCGGGTGCTTTTGAATGTTATCACCAATACAAAAAAAAGTGGCCTTCGCAGAAAACTTTTTTAATGTTTCAAGAACAAAAGGTGTAACAATAGGTATAGGTCCGTCGTCAAAGGTTATATAAAGAGATTTCTCTTGCTTAGGCAGATTCCATATCAGGCCATTAGCATAAAATTTTTTTAATAACCATGGAGATTTTACAAGGTACATAAATGAAAATGTTTATGTTTAAAATATTAAACTTAACAAAGATGGGAATAAAAGGCTTTAAATTATTTGGCGGTAAAAACTTTGCTGTCTTCTCAGCCATCTTTTATATAACCATTGCTTTAAGTTTTAAAGGCTTTGCTCAGGAAAGTCGTACAATCGGATTAAGAGAAGCTATAGATATAGCCCTTGCCAACAATTTGCAGGTAAGGCAAAGTGTTTTTCAGGCAGAAATATCCAAAGCAAATTTAAAGCAGTCCAGAATGGAACTATTTCCATCGTTAAATGCCTCCAGTTCGGCTAGCAGACAATTTGGTCTTTTCTTCGATCAAACTTCAGGAATGGTGGTGCAGCAGGCAGATCAGTTAGATGGTAATCTGGGAGCGGCAGTTCCTTTGTTTCAGGGGTTTTTGTTAAGAAACCGCATTTTGCAGAACAAAGCCTCCGTAGCTGCTGATGTTAGTAATTCTGAGAAAATTAAAAACGACCTCTTACTCTCTGTTATTACGACCTACTTGCAGGCATTGGCAAATAGAGATTTGGTACTGGCTAGCGAACAACAATTGCAGTTGTCTAAAGAACAGATGCAGGTGACGCAGAAAAATTTTGATGTAGGAAACAAAACCCTGGCAGACCTGTCCCAATCAAAAGCCCAGCAAGCTAATAGTGAGCTTAGCCTGACCAATGCGCAAAATGCTTACGATCTGGCAATTCTGGAACTTAAACAGCTTATGGAAATAGATCTGCAACAAAATGTCACGCTGGAAACACCACTTGTGCCTTCTTTAACAAAATTGGAGTTGGGTTATACAGCTAGCGATGTGTATAATCAGGCCGTTCAGATATTCCCAGATGTACAGGCAGCAAAACACAGTACCGAAGCGTATAAGTATGCATTGAAATCCGCTAAAGGAGAATTGTATCCCAATTTATCTTTACGTGGAGGACTAGGAACCCGTTACTCCAGTATATTGGCAAATTCGGTAGGTAAGCAATTAGAAGAAAACGTAAATAAGTACGTGGGTGTACAATTGAACATCCTTATTTTTAATAATTACCGTTCACGTTCGGCAGTTAATATCGCTAAAATAAGGTACGAGAATGCAAAAGTATCTGAGCAGATAGCCCGTAACAGTCTGAACAAAGTAATCAATCAGGCAATTTTAGATCTAAGAGCAGCAGATAAAAAATATTATGCATCAAGAACAGCTTACGAGTCGTCCAAAGATGCATTTGAGGTGATGAAGAAAAGGTATGATGTAGGTTTGGTAAGTACAGTAGAGCTAAATACCTCACAAGTAAACTTCAATAAATCTGAATTTGATTTTATACAATCCAAGTACGATTTGTTGTTTAGAAGTAAAGTGGTCGATTTTTATTTAGGAAACCCAATAAATCTATAAATAGAGCATGAATAAACGGTTAAAAAAAGTTTTAATAATTGTTGTTGTCCTTATGGTATTGGTGGCAATAGCAGGTAAATTGGGATGGATAGGGAAACCTAAAAAACTAAAAGTAGCAGTAGCTAAGGTAGAAGAAAAAGAAGTAGTAGAAACAGTATCTGCAAGTGGAAAAATACAACCAGAAGTGCAGGTGAAACTAAGTCCTGAGGTTTCGGGGGAAATTGTGGAGCTGAATGTCAAAGAAGGTGATATAGTTAAAAAAGGTCAGTTGCTTTGTAAAATAAAGCCCGACATCTTAATTTCAGGATACGATCGTAGTGTAGCATCATACAATGCTCAAAAAGCTTCTGTAGGAAGTGCACAGCAGCAAATTGTACAAGCCGAAGCTAATTTTAAAAATGTAGAATCGAGATATAAAAGAAATGAAACTTTGTTTAAAGAAAAAGTAATATCAGCATCAGAATTTGATGCGGTAAAGGCAGAATATCTGACAGCAAAGGCTAATCTCGAATCTGCAAAACAGAATCTGATCGCTTCTAAATTTAATCTGGACCAGACAGGGGCCGCAGTAAAAGAAGCCAGTGACAATTTAGCCAGAACAAATATCTATGCTCCGGTAGATGGAGTCGTATCAAAACTTTCTGTAGAAAAGGGAGAACGTGTAGTGGGAACGGCTCAGATGAGTGGAACCGAGATTATGACTATCGCTAACCTGAATAGTATGGAGGTAAATGTTGATGTGAATGAAAACGATATCAACAGGCTTTCTTTGGGCGATACCGCTATTATTGAGGTTGATGCTTTTTTAGGTAAGAAATTTAAAGGTGTGGTAACAGAAATTGCCAGCTCGGCAAAAACAACAGGCGAAAGTGTAGATCAGGTAACTAATTTTACCGTGAAGGTGAAAATACTACCAGAGTCTTATGCTAATTTGCAAAAGTCGTCACTCCCTTCACCGTTCAGGCCTGGATTATCGGCAACAGTAGATATTCAGACAGCAAAAAGTAAAGGAATGGTGGTGCCTATCCAGGCGGTTACAGTAAGAGATCAGGAAAACAAAGGGGAAGAGCAGGTGAATAAAGACAAAGTTGAAACCAAAAGCTCAAATGTAAATAAAGCCAATGAATTTGTCTTTGTTGTAGAGGGCGGGAAGGTGAAACAAGTTTCCGTAAAGACCGGAATTCAGGATAATCAAAATATAATAGTTACAGGGTTAAAGGCAGGACAACAAGTAGTCTCTGCGCCGTATAGTGCTATATCTAAAGATCTTAAAGCTGATGATGAAGTAGAAGTGGTAGATAAATCCAAGCTGTTTGCAGAAGTAAAGAAATAGGCTCCTGATACTAAATTGTCTATTAATAAAAAGAAATTCTTTAATTTGGGGGCTGTATCAAAAGAACTTTGTCATCCCGGTCGCAGTTGGGGGGATCTGTATCAGGAGTACTTGGGAATAAGATTTCTCTTCGTTGTACTCTTCGAAATGACGATATTTTTACTTTTGATACAACCCCTTATTTTTTGAGTTATTGAAGTACATGGATTATTTTTCGGATAAGATAGGAGTTATTGGAGGCGGTAGTTGGGCAACAGCAATGGTTAAGATGTTGGGTGATAATGAAGTGGGAAAAGAGATTTTTTGGGGAATGCGTAACCAATCAGCCATAGAACATATTAAACAGTATAAGCATAATCCGCAATACATCTCTTCGGCAGAACTTAAACTTAATCCTGAAAATGTTACGTCAGATATTCGAAAGGTATTTGCATGTTCAGGCGTAATTATCCTTAATGTACCTGCGGCCTTTTTAAAAGATTCTCTGAGGGATGTTTCTCCGGAAGATTTCAAAGGCAAAAAAATTGTTTCGGCAATAAAAGGGATTGTTCCGCAGGAAAATCAGATTGTCGGCGATTTTATACATCAAACCTATGGTGTGCCATTTGAAGATATTGTGGTAATCAGTGGGCCTTGTCATGCCGAAGAAGTAGCCTTAGAAAAACTTTCTTACCTTACTATAGCCTCCTTAGATACAGATTTAGCTCAACATGTAGCCGGATTGTTGGCTACCCGATATATCAAAACCAATGTTTCCGATGATATATTTGGAACAGAATACGCTGCGGTATTAAAAAATATTTATGCGCTTGCCTGTGGTATTTGTCATGGACTAGGATATGGTGATAATTATCAGGCTGTTTTTATTTCCAACGCTTTGCGTGAAATGAAACGTTTTGTAGATATTATTCATCCTATCCATCGGGATATCAAAGAATCAGCTTATCTGGGCGATTTATTGGTTACCTGTTACTCACAATTTAGCAGAAACAGAACCTTCGGTAATATGATAGGCAAAGGTTATACCGTTCGTTCTGCGCAGTTAGAAATGAATATGGTGGCAGAAGGGTATTATGCTACAGACTGTATATTTCAGATTAATAAAAAGTATCAAGTAGATATGCCCATACTGAATGCGGTATACAACATCCTTTATCAGCAATACCCACCAGTATTAGCCATGCAAAAACTTAGTGAGGGATTAATCTAATTGTTATTAGATTAAGTGGAATTCCATCAGGTATTTTAAATTGCCTATACAAATTGTTATATTTGAGTTGTAAAATATTAGCTATGAGACTTATACTTGAGAACGTAGATGAAAAACACTATCGTCTTTTAAAAGAGATGGCTAAATCCCTCAATTTTACACTTAAAAGTGAAGAGGAAGAAGAGAGAGAGTATTCAAAAGATTTTCGTGATAAGATAGATAGGGGACTCAAATCAGACGTTGAAGGTAATGGAGTGAGAATTGCCCTTGATGATCTATGGAAATAGAATTTCATGCGGATGCCCTGTCTGATAGGGAATACTGGATGAGATCAGGAAATAAGCTTATTTAAAAGAAAATAAGAGAGCTTATAATAGCCATTGGTAAAGATCCGTTTAATGGAATCGGCAAGCCGGAACCTCTTAAATACCAATATGCGGGGTTATGGTCCAGACTATAAACAAAGAACATCGTTTAATCTATAAAGTAGAAGAAAACCTGATAAAGATATATTCGATGAAAGGTCATTACTACTAACGGACTCAATACTTTGTCTCAAATTTTTACCAATATCTGTATGCAATAGTTAAGTGGAACTTTAATCTAATGGTATTTCAAGAGCTTTTGTAGGTTTAAAACCGTTTTCATATCTTGTTGAACGATTTTTATAGTCGAAAAACATAAATCTAAAAACAGTTATAACAAGGTATGAAACATATTTTCTCAATTTTACTACTCTTTTTTGCTGCGCCTTTATTTGCGCAAATTAACCTGCCTTCATTTTTCTCAGACAATATGGTATTGCAAAGAAATGCCGAAGTTAATTTTTGGGGTTGGGGAAATAGGGGAGGTCAGGTACTTATTATTCCATCCTGGTCAAAAGACACCGTTAAGGTGAAGGCAACAGGTTATGCCCGGTTTGATGCCAAACTAAAAACCCCTGAAGCTGGCGGACCTTATGAGATTACAGTAGTAAGTGGCAGAAATAGAAAAGTTCTTAAAAACATTCTGATAGGAGAAGTGTGGTTGTGTTCAGGGCAATCTAATATGCAATGGAGTTCTTACAATAAACTACAGGAAATGATAGATGAATTACCTAACGTCAATAATCCTAACATAAGGTTGTTGCAGGTCAGCAATATTGCAACAACAGCCCCGCAAGAAAATATCTACGATTCTTGGCAGGAATGTACATCTCAAACGGCCAATGGTTTTAGTGCAATAGGCTATTTTATAGCGAAACAATTAAGTAAAGATTTAAATGTGCCCATTGGGATTATTAATTCCAGTTGGGGCGGTACGCCTGCAGAATTTTGGACACCGGCAAAATATATAGAAAATGATCCGGAATTGTTGAAAAATGCAAAAGTACATAAACCTGCGGCTGGAAAACCACATGAATATGCCACACTGTGGAATGCTATGGTTCATCCTTTAGCGGGTTATAATATTGCAGGAGCATTTTGGTACCAGGGAGAAAGTAATGTGGGAACTTACAGTGGGTATAATAAACTGTTTTCAACAATGATAAAAAGCTGGAGAGAAGCGTGGAAATCTGATTTTCCTTTTTATTACGTTCAGATAGCACCTTACGACTATAAATCTCCGGCAAACGAACAAAAAGGCGCTTTGTTGAGAGAACAACAAGCACAAACTTTAGATGTTCCTAAAACAGCAATGGCCGTAATTACTGATTTGGTACCCGATGTTAAAAACATACACCCAACCCGAAAAAAAGAAGTAGCAGAAAGATTGTCAAATATTGCCTTGGCCGAAGTGTACAACAAAAAAGCAATAGATTATAAATCTCCGGTTTATAAAAGCTATAAAGTTGACGGAAATAAAATAATTATAGACTTTAATTATCTGGAAGGTAAACTACAGGTAAAAGGTAAGGATATTACAGACCTTTATATTGCCGATGATTCCAAAAACTTTGTACCTGCCAATTACAAAATCGACAAAAATAAATTGATAGTATTTAGCAAAGAGATTAAAAAACCTGTAGCAGTTAGATTTGGATTTACCGATGTGGCTATGCCTAATCTATTTAATGATAGGGGTTTGCCAGTTTCTCCCTTTAGAACAGATAATTGGTAAGCGGCTACAAGAGTTATTTATGGGGGTGTATCAAAAGGACCTTGTCCCGAGCGCAGTCGAGAGATCTCTTTCAGAAGTACTTAAGGAAGAGATTTCTCTTCGCTGTCCTCATCGATGACAACGTTTTTATTTTTGAGACAGCTCCAATGTCTTAAAATATAGAATTTTAATGTTCAGGTCATTATCACGTGCTAAGATTTACTCTCACTCTCAATGAGTTTTATCAGTGTTTCTTTGCTAGGTAATACAGTTAAATACTTACTTGCAAAGATCTGTGTGTTATTCTCAGGGAGTGTAAATTCAACAACAGCCTCACTTTTATTTTGACAAAGTATGATACCGATTGTTTTATGCTCGTCATCAAGTTTTATTTTCCTGTCGTAGTAGTTTACATACATCTGCATTTGTCCAATGTCCTGATGTTTTAATTCGCCTACCTTTAAATCAATCAGTACAAAACATTTTAAGATTCGATTGTAAAAAACCAAGTCAATTCTAAAATGCTTATCATCAAAACTTATTCTATTTTGTCTGGCAACAAATGTAAAACCTGTTCCAAGTTCCAGCAGAAAATGCTCGAGTTTATCAATCAGCTTTTGTTCTAACTCACTTTCAGAATAAATATTATGTTCAGGAAGCCCAATAAATTCCAGAATATAGGGATCTTTTATTGCATCTTGTGGTTTTTGAATTACCTGACCCTGTTCGGCAAGTTGCAGAATTTCATTTTTATCTTTACTCAAAGAGAGTCTGGTAAATAGTGCGGAATCATATTGACGATTTAGTTCTCTTAAGCTCCAATTATTTTTAAAAGCTTCAGTTTCATAGAATCTTCTTTCCAGTTCGTTATCAATTCTCATTAGTTTTAAATAATGGGACCAACTCAATTTAAGCTCCCCAGATAAAGTTTTATTGTTCTTGGAGCTTGAGAATTTCGCAGACACTGTCTGCGCTTTTGAGTAAACAAGATAAAACTGTCTCATCTGCTCTAAATTTCTTTGAGAAAACCCTTTTCCAAATTCTGTTGTCAGGTTTTTTGAAAGGTTTTTTAATAACTACTTCCCATAATCAGCTCTTTCTTTTCCGCTTTGTTCTTCCTCAATAATCATGCGTCCGATTTCGAAATAGGTCAAAACCATGGTCTGATTTATTGTCTGAAAGACTTTCTTCCGAGCTTCATTTAGTAAAGTTGAGATCTTGTTTGATAAATCGCTGAGAGAAATATTTGTCATTTACTTCAGATTAGAGCTTATAATACGAATATACTTTTTTTAACATTAACCGTATTTGAAATCAAACAATATTAAATACTAATGAACATGCGTGGTTTAAACTCCCTTAGCCAGCATCGAGAGATAGATTTTATGTTAAAATTTCATATAGGCTGGATAATATCAGCAAGTGTAGTGCTCAAATAAAAATAATATCTTAGCTTTGGATAAGCCTGTACACCTTTAAATTAGCTCTCTATGTCTATAGACTTATTAAGCGATGAAGAATTGCTTTCTCAGTTAAAGCAGGGAAAAAGGAACGCTTTTAATCAGATTTATGAGCGGTATTATGCCGTGCTTTATGCCCACGCCTATAGAAAACTTCAGAATAAAGAAGAAGTAAGAGATATTCTCCAAAACCTGTTTGTCTATATCTGGAACAATAAAGAAAATCTTAACGTAAATTCGAGTCTGTCCGCTTATCTGTATACCTCTGTAAGAAATAGAATATTGAATTTTATTAGGGATACTAAGGTGAGAGCACAATACACAACATCTTTACAGGAATTTGCAGAAAAAGGAGAAAATCTGGTAGAAAATCAATTGCAGGAAAAAGAGCTTATTAGAATTGTGGAACAGGAAATAGCGCAGTTACCACCCCAAATGCGTTTAATTTTTGAAATGAGCAGAAATTTAGAAATGTCCCATCAGGAAATAGCAGACGAGCTCAATATCAGTCCGCTAACGGTGCGCACTCAGGTCAGAAATGCATTAAGAATTCTGAGAGTAAAGCTCGGAACCTATACTTTTACAATTTTTTTTTAATTCCCAATACCCCCTCCGCTTTTCTGCCGTGTCTTAGTATTATAAACGCCCCAATAGGCCTAAATAAATTCGATGAAACGGAAAGAAGATTTACTGGATAGGTACTTTTCAGGTCATGTCAGTGCTGAAGAAAAAGCATTGGTAGAATCTTGGTATTTAGATCTGAACAAAGATAAGGGAAACCTTAATCAACAGGAGCTGGAAGATGAGTTTTATCTGGGATTTAAAAATATCAATAAGGCAATAGAACGGCAAAAACGTATGTTCTATTTAAGACTTTCTGCAGCTGCTGCGGTTGTTTTTATAGTATTGGGTAGCCTGTTTTTTATAAATGGTAATGAGGAGTTATTGTCTCAAAAAGAAGAGCCTCAACACATACATCAGGAAAACTTAAAAGACAAGGTAGTTCTTACGCTTTCAGACGGAAGAAAAATCAATTTAGAAGATCTGGAGTCAGGAGCTGCTATAGACGAAGAAGGAGCCGTTTTATCAAAATCATCGGGAGCAGAATTATCCTATTCTTCCTCCGAATCAAAAAGTATAAACTCTTTTAATACCGTAGAAACTCCAATAGGTTTAAGTTTCCGTATTAATTTACCAGACGGTAGTAAAGTATGGGTTAACTCCATGTCTAAATTAAAATATCCTCTGCGTTTTAAAGAAGACGAACGTGTGGTGGAGTTAGATGGTGAGGCCTATTTTGAAATAGCAAAAAACAATCAGCCTAACGGAGACCGGAAACCATTTAAAGTAGTAACCAAAAACCAAACGGTTGAGGTTCTGGGAACCCATTTTAATATACGTTCCTATGAAGATGAAAGCTTGGTGAAAACGACTTTGCTGGAAGGTTCCGTAAGAGTGCATTATCAGGCTTTGGCCAAAATGCTGAAACCGGGAGAACAGGCCGCTTATTCAAAACCAGAAAATACAGTGTCAGTTTCAGAAGTTAATCCAGAAGATGTGATTGCCTGGAAAGAAGGATATTTTAGTTTTAAAGATATAGATATAGTCACCTTTATGAACGACCTGAAACGCTGGTATGATATAGACGTACAATATTTAGGAGAAATTAAATCGAAGAAAATTAGCGGCACTTTCTCCAGAACTAAAAAATTACCGGAATTATTACTATCTGTGGAAGACCTGGGAGATTATAGATTTAAAGTAGAAGGAAGGAGGGTCGTGGTAATGTCAAATTAAATACAGTTGAGATTACTTGAAAGAGAACCTGAGGCACTGCGAATGCCCCGGGTTCAGAAGCTGTAAAGCTCAATTAGGTAAATCTCATAATTGCTTGCTGATACAATTATTTTAATAAATAAGCCTAATCATATCAAATGTATAAAAAAAATATCGTAATGCTATCCGGGTCGGATAGTAGTATGTCTTATCGAATTTTGCTGAGGATGAAACTGATATTTCTTTTCCTTTCCCTGATGATATTTCAGGTCAATGCTGCGGTATATGCGCAAAAAGTAGACATCAATGTCAGAAACGCAAAACTGAAGGATGTTTTCAGTATCATCAGAAAACAAACCGGTTACGACTTTGTGTATAAGTTAGAGGATTTGAACCAGGCAAAGCTGGTGAATATTAATGCCAAAAATGAACCTATCCAACAGGTTTTAGAAAAATGCTTTGTCAATCAACCGCTCACTTATAAAATAAATGCAACCACAGTTTCCGTTAGAAAAAAAGCTGCAGAAAATCAGCCACCTAAAACAGTAGGGGTTGTAGGTAAAATAACCGATGAAAAAGGAGAGCCTTTGGCAGGAGTAAGCGTGAGGGTTAAAGGCGGAGCTACAGGCACCATTTCTGATCATAATGGTAATTACAAACTAAATGTGGCTTCACAGAATACTATTTTGGTTTTTACCTATATAGGTTTTGCTACTCAGGAAAAAGAAATAGGCGCAAATGCAGTGCTTAACATTTCTTTAAAGCCAGAAGCATCCAGCTTAAACCAGGTAGTAGTTATTGGGTATGGAGAAGTGAAGAGGGGAGATGTAACCGGGGCGGTAGCTGAGGTAAAACTCGAAGATTTACAAAAAGCTCCCGTACTGTCTGTAGATCAGGCTTTGGCCGGAAGAATTGCAGGTGTTCAGGTAACTTCCAATGATGGACAACCAGGCTCAGAAATGAATATTGTGATCCGGGGAGGAAATTCTTTAACCCAAAGCAATGCGCCCTTGTATGTAATAGATGGTTTTCCGTTGGAAGATGCCAGTTTAATGAGTATCAATCCTGAAGATATCAAGTCTATGACCGTATTGAAAGATGCCTCTGCTACGGCTATTTACGGCTCTAGAGGGGCAAATGGGGTTATTGTTATTGAAACCAAGCAAAGTGAAGGAGATAATAAGACAAATGTTTCCTTTGGTAGTAATATTGGTTTTCAACGGGTAACCAATCGTCTTGATTTGATGGAACCTTACGAATTTGTTAAATATCAATATGAAGCTAACTCGCAGGCAGCAGATATTTTTTATTTAGCAAATAAAGGCAAAACAATTGATGATTATTTGGGTGTGAAAGGTATAGATTGGCAAGACCACTTATTTAGAGATGGCTTTTACCATAACCATTCATTAAGCTTATCTGGTGGAGGGAAAACCAGATTTATGGGGTCATTTTCCTATGCCAATCAGCAAGGACCTATTATTAAAACTGGTTACGACAGACTTCAGGGAAGATTAAACCTGAACCACGATACCAAAAACGCAAAATATTTTCTGGGAATAAATTATACCCAGGATAAAGATTTTGGAGATGTATCATCATCTCCCGAAACAGCAACATATAGCAGTTATACTTTATTCAGAGCCTGGGCTTTCAGACCCACATCCGGCGGAAACGATGATATGTTTTTTGATGAAATCATAGATCCGGAATCTGCATTAACCACCACAAACCCGATTATAGATCTTAATAATATTTTTAGAGAAAACAGGAAAAGCAACCTGTTTATAAATGCCTCAGCCACTTTTAAAATTACCAATAATTTGGAATTCAGAGCCAGAGGAGGAGCTTCTAAAAGAACCTATCGTGAGTCTGCATTCTATAATTCGCTCACTTCCAGAGGAACATCCCTATTACCCGGTAGTGTGAAAGGAGTAAATGGACTGGTGAATTTTGTGCAGATGGGAAACTGGCTAAATGAAAATACCCTCACCTACCGTAAAAAAGTTCAGCACCATTCCTTTACAGGTTTATTAGGCTTTACATTACAACAAAATGACTATAGTAAATTTGGGTTAGCAGGAGAACAGTTACCTAACCAAGATTTGGGGTTAAGCGGAATAGATCAGGGAACAGTGAGTGCAAATACAGCTCTAATCAATAAAAACTTTCTAATGTCCTATCTGGGAAGAGCAGATTATAATTACAAAAGTAAATACCTGCTTACATTGACCTTTAGGGCAGATGGTTCCAGTAAATTTGCCAAAGGCAATCAATGGGCCTATTTTCCTTCAGCAGCATTTGCCTGGAAACTTAAAAACGAAGACTTTTTACAGCATATAAATGTATTAACGGATGCTAAGCTAAGAACAAGTTATGGATATACAGGGAATAACAGAATTGGTGATTTTACCCGTTATTCACAAATAACTATGCCTTACAGCTCGCATTATTCATTTCAAAACCAAAACCCTACTTTGGCAGCCATTCCGAGTGTCTACGGTAACGCTGATTTGAAGTGGGAAACAACCCGTCAGTTTGATTTGGGAATAGACCTTGCATTTCTAAAAAACAGAATCAGGTTTACAGCAGATGTTTACGATAAAGTTACCAATGACTTATTATTGAGTGCACCAGTACCCTATACAACAGGTTTTTCAAGTATTTATAAAAATATAGGAAGTATTAACAACCGTGGATTAGAACTTTCATTATCTACAGATAATATTAAAACCAAAAACTTTTCATGGGGATCAGACTTTAATATCAGCTTCAACAAAAACAAAATATTGTCTCTAACAGATGAAGCCAACAGGTTACTAACACCATTAGGTTGGTCAAGTAATTTCAATACAGTAAATCTTTATCTGGCACAGGTAGGTGGGCCTTCAGCTATGTTCTACGGTTTAGTTTGGGAAGGTGTTTATACGTATGACGACTTTGATCTTGTTGGCGGCGATTATGTGTTAAAACAAAATGTTCCCACTAACGGAGCTTCAAGAAATGCTATTCAACCTGGTGATGTAAAATACAGAGATATCAATGGTGACGGTATAATTAATATTAACGATAATACGGTTATAGGCAGAGCCTTACCTATACATGCAGGTGGTTTCAATAATAATTTCAGGTATAAAAACTTTGGTTTAAATGTGTTTTTCCAATGGTCATACGGGAATGATGTCATGAATGCCAATAGAATGTATCTGGAAGGTAATGTCAATAATAGTATGGGGATGAATCAGCTAAGGACTTATGAAAACAGATGGACACCTGATAATCCAACCAGTAATATTTACAGGGTGGGCGGACAAGGTCCTGGAGGTTATTATAGTAATCGCACCTTAGAAGATGGCTCTTTCCTACGTTTGAAAACAGTTAATCTTTCCTATTCATTACCACGTTTGTGGCTAAAACGTATGAATTTGAAAACATTTGAATTAAATGTAGCAGCTCAGAACCTGTACACATGGACCAATTATTCAGGTATGGATCCCGAAGTATCCTTAAGGAATTCGGCACTTACCCCAGGGTTTGACTTCTCTGTGTATCCCACAGCTAAAACATTAGTATTTGGAATAAAAACTAACTTCTAAAGAGATGAAAAAAATTAGTCTATTCATATTGGTTTTAAGTTTTTCTTTTTTCTCCTGTGAGAAAGCGTTAGAACTAAAACCTTACGATTTTCCGCTACCAGAAGATTATTATAGCACCAAAGATGAAATGAATTATTCCTTAACCGGAGTTTATTCAGTATTAAAAGACCATGCCTTATATGCCAATAATATGTTGGGACGTATGGGGTTAGATGCAGATCAGGCCTATAATAGAAACTCTAACGATGCAAATTCAATCGGAGACTATTCCGTTTCCACAGCAGATATAAAAGTTCAGAGTTTTTGGCGTGTGCTTTATGCCGGTATCAATCGCGCAAACATGATCCTGAAGAATATAGATAAACCCAAGGATATGAAAGCCTCAGAAAGAGAAGTTCTGGAAGGAGAAACACTTTTTTTAAGAAGCTATTTTTATTTTTTACTGGTAACAAATTTTGGAGACGTTCCTTTAATTCTGGATCCCATCAATACAGCATCTGCACAAGCACATCAGGCAGCAAGAACTCCTAAAGCAAAAGTTTATGCGCAAATAATAAATGATCTGGAGAAAGCCGCAGATCAGGTTTTGCCTATAGAAACAGTAGGTTTTGGAGGCAGAGTTAGTAAATCAGCAGTTTGGGGTATTTTGGCAAGGGTAAATTTACATATGGCGGGTTACCCGTTAAAAGATGAAACCAGATATACCGAAGCCAGAAAATGGGCAAAGATGGTGATGGATCAGAGTGTGCATAAACTCAACCCAAGCTTCCAGAATGTATTTGAAAAATTGGCGAGAGACCAATATGATATCGGCGAAAATATTCTGGAGGTAGAATTTTACGGAAACGGAACAGGAATTTATGCAACACTGGGTGGTTATGTAGGTGTAAATAATGGCATCTATAATCAACAAGATTTAGATATAGGTTATGGCTACTCTTACATTAATACCACTACCTATACTTATGACACTTATGAGGCTGCAGATATGCGTAGAGATTGGACAATAGCTCCTTTTTACTATGCGTTTACTAACAAAGTTGGCCGAGAGGTGATGAGGGCTTCAAATGAGATTATGGTTAGAAATTGTGGAAAATTCAGAAGAACATCTGAAATTTTAAAGCCAAAGCATAAGAGCTTAACTCCTCAAAACTTTCCTCTGCTCAGATTTTCAGATGTATTGCTAATGTTTGCTGAAGCCGAAAATGCTATCCATAATGGGCCAACACAGGATGCAATAGATGCCGTAAATTTAGTGAGAAGAAGAGGGTTTGGAAAACTGCTTCCTTATGAGATGGTAAAGAGCATTACGGTAACCAATGCAGGTAGCGGTTATACCACTGCTCCAACCGTAAATATTACCGGTGGCGGCGGATCAGGAGCAACTGCAAGCGCTACAATTTCAGGAGGAAAAATAACAGCTATAACTATTACCAATGCCGGAGGTAATTATACCTCGGCGCCAACAATTAGTTTTATTGGAGGCGGAGGTAGTGGAGCTGTTGCTACAAGTACAATCACCAGTATAGGAGCAACTACTCCGGATTTAACTACGGCAAATACAGCATCGTATGACTTATTTCTGAAAACAATTCAGAATGAACGTACCCGGGAACTGGCTTTCGAATGTCTAAGAAAAGGAGATTTGGTAAGATGGGGCATATTCCTGACCAATATGAAAGATAGATTGAATGATGTGAATAATCATATCAATTTCTATGATTTGAGGTTTGCGAGAGCAACCTTCACCAATGTGTCTTCCAGAGATGTGGTATGGCCAATTCCAAGTTATGAATTGGGAGTAAATTATGAATTAGTACAAAATGTTGGATGGTAAATTAATCTTATAGACATGAAAACAAGATATTTAGGATTAATGGTAATGGTATCAGCAATGTTTTTTCAGTCCTGTGATAAACTGGAAGAAATTGATACACCAAAATTTGAGGCCTACGTAGACAAGCATACCTATACGGAAGGCGATACAGTCAGAATCAATTTTGTGGGTGATGTAGATTACATTACACTGTACACCGGTAAACCGGGTAACGACTTCCAATTTAAAGATAAGGACAGATATGGCGAAATACCTTATTATTTGGATTTTAATACCCATGCCCGTGATGGAGCGCAGCAAAATCAAATGTCAGTGCTGGTATCCAGAGACTTTAATGGCGTTTACAACTACAACAATATTGTAGCCTCTAATTGGATAGATATTACAGCCCGTTTTAAAATGGCACCTGCAGGCTATAGAGATTATATGTCCAGTGGAGTGAAAGATGTAAAAGATGCAATATTTTCCGGCACAGAAGATACCGCCCATGTTTATTTCGCCATCAGGCAAATTACAAAACCTCAAAATGTGAATGGTACAGGTAATCTTAACAGAGTCCAGAATTTCAGGATAAGGACCCAGGCCGATATCAATGCAGATTTTAAAGATTTTTATCCTTACACTTCCTTCAAATTTAATCAAAAAGGCATATTCTCTTCACCCAATAAACAAGCAGATAGAGCCGGTTTCGAAGGAACAAATATTATTGTAATGCGGAATAATACCACCAATCCCAATGTAGAAACACAAGACTGGACAGTAAGCGAAAAAATGGCTTTTCCAAGATCTGTAAATATTGGGCCAGATTGGGGACTGCCTGTTAAAAGTATCAACGATCGAAGGTTAGATTACTATCAGGTAGCGTATAACGAACCCGGCGATTACCGCATTGTCATTTTAGCATTCAATGCTAATTCAGTAAACAGAAAAGAAGTCGTAAAAGAAATAGAAATCAAGGTATTACCTAAGTAAGCTAAATGAAATATAAGAGAATTTTAATGTCGATACTTGTATCGATAGGGGGGGCTTTGTCTGTATTTTCCCAATCTGCAGATTATAAAAACGTACCGGGAACAGTAATAGCCTATAGGGAAGCAGATGGAGGTCAATATATCGGATCTCCAGGAATCTGCATTCTGCCCAATGGAAATTACATAGCCACACATGATCTTTTCGGTAAACAATCCACAGAGTTCACATCAGCTATATCCAAAGTATACCTTTCTGTTAACAAAGGAAAAAGCTGGAAAGAAGTAGCCACTTTAGAGGGACAATTCTGGTCTAAACCATTTGTACATAAAGGGGCACTTTATATTTTGGGTACAGATAAACATCACGGTAATGTAGTCATCAAAAAATCAACAGACGGGGGTTATAACTGGACAAAACCAACAGACGCTAAATCAGGTCTATTGATGGAGGGTGAATTTCACTGTGCACCAATGCCTCTGGTGTCACACAATGGTTATTTGTGGAGAGCAATGGAAAGAGCGGATGGCGAAATCAAGAAATGGGGGCTTAGGTACGGTACATTCATGATGTCCGTTAAAGAAGACGCAGATTTGTTAGATGCAGCCAGTTGGAGACATACCAACAACCTTCCTTATGATTCAACCTATCTGAACGGAGATTTTGGAGCATGGATAGAGGGCAATGCGGTATTAACCCCGGAAAGGAAAATTGTTAATCTGTTGCGGGTGCATAATCCAAAAGATAGAGAGAATGAATATGCCGCTATAGTAAACATATCTGAGGATGGTTTAACCTCAAGCTTTGACAAAGAGACCGGATTTATCAAATTTCCCGGAGGAGGGAAGAAGTTTACTATTCATTTTGATAAAAAATCAAAACGCTATTTGGCCATTGTAAACTATGTGCCGGCAGAATTCAGAGGTAAAGTACAGTTAGATAGAATTAGAAATACACAGGCATTGGTCTCCTCCCCTGATCTGAAAAATTGGACAGTCCATCAGGTTTTATTACAACATCAGGATACAAAAAAGCATGGTTTTAATTATGTAGACTGGGAATTTCAGGGAAAAGATATTGTCTTTGTTTCCAGAACAGCTTATGATTTTGGAAATAAAAGTGCTAAAAACTATCACGATGCTAATTTTCTGACATTTCACAGGTTGAAAAACTATCAGAAAACCCTGAAAAAAACTATCGATTCTATTTCCCAATAAAAAACGGTTATGAAAAAATACATCAGTTTCATTATCCTGCTGTTGTGTATTACAAACAGGTTGCAGGCACAAACCAGTCCTTTGTGGATAAGCGAGGTAAATTACCAATCCCCATCTGCCGGAGCAATATATCTGGGAAGTCCCAGTTTATTGAAACTCCCGGATGGAAGTATTTTGGCCTCCCATGATTATTTTGGAAGCAGTACCTCATCAAATGAAACTGCCGTATTTAAATCTACCGATAACGGAAACACCTGGACATTGCAGAAAAAGCTTACAGGAATATTTTGGGCAAGTCTTTTTTATCATAAAAATAATGTTTACCTGTTGGGTACATCAGCAGGAGTAACCTACAGAAGTATAGTTATACTAAAATCAGCTGACGGGGGTGCTAATTGGACCACGCCAACAAGTACCACAAGTGGTATTTTGTTTGATAAAATAGGCACATCAAATCCAACCTATCATTGCGCGCCTACAACGGTAATTGTCCATAACGGAAGAATTTACAGAGGTTTTGAAAGACTGGTAAATGCCAGTCAGAGTTTTCGGGGGTATTCAGCCTTTGTAATATCTGTAGACGAAAATGAAACAGATTTGTTGAATGCAGCCAATTGGCGTAAAAGCACAGAAGTACCTTATGATAC
This sequence comes from Pseudopedobacter beijingensis, assembly GCF_042678145.1. NCBI lineage: Bacteria > Pseudomonadati > Bacteroidota > Sphingobacteriia > Sphingobacteriales > Sphingobacteriaceae > Pseudopedobacter > Pseudopedobacter beijingensis. Next base: position 47,717 of record NZ_JBHUDG010000002.1, read on the forward strand.
CTCATCAGACCTAGCCGGATCGGTTTGGAATACCGGCTGGATAGAAGGAAACGTAGTAGAAGCACCAGATGGAAGTTTGGTCAATATTATGCGTGTACATTCTGCACCCTATGTAGACAAGGGCGCCATCATTAATATTTCCAATGATGGTAATACGGCTACCTTTTCTTCATCAGATTTTATCAGGCTGCCTGGAGGAATGAGCAAATTTGCTATACGCAGAGATCCTGTATCTAAAGTTTATTTCCTTTTTACAAACAATAATACAGATCCCAATTATCCCGAACAAAGAAATATACTCTCTATGTATATTTCTACCAATTTGCGGGACTGGTATCATGCAAAAACGTTGATGGAAGATAATCAGGGGTTAACCCATGAACAATCTATAGCCAAAACAGGATTTCAATATCCCGATTTTCAGTTTGATGGTAACGATATTATCTATCTGGTAAGAACAGCTTATAACGGAGCAAACAATTACCATAATTCCAATAGAATCACTTTTGGTAGGGTAGAAAATTTCAGACAATACCTATCAGAAAAACAACCATTGGCACAAGGAGAAACCGGGCATGTTTTAATAACAGATTATGACGGAAATCCACAACTGCTAAAAACAGTGATGGCTAGCGATAGCAATATCTGGTTACAACAAAATGTAGGTGCTGTAAGGGCTGCCGAATCCAGTACCGATACCCAATCTTACGGAGACTTGTTTGCATGGGGCCGTTGGAATGATGGGCATCAGCTAAGGAACAATGCAACATTAACAAACGGAATATTAAGTCCAAACAACCCATCGGCATTAAGTAAAACCTCTGCCAATCCCTTTTATTATTACGCAACAGCCTCAGGCTACTTTTGGTCGGGTGGGGCGGTAACAGATAAATTAAGTGCTAACCTTAGTGATGTAAATGCAAGCATTGGTTGCGATCCATGTGCTAAAATGCTGGGAAGCGACTGGAGTCTGCCAACAGCCACCGAATGGCAAAATGTATTAACACAGGAGGGAATAAGCAATTCTGCCACCGCATATCAATCTAATTTGAAAATTTCTTTAGGAGGAATGCGTAATGTAGGCAACGGAACCTTCGGAAGTGTAGGTACGCTGGCTCGTTTCTGGACAGCCACTGCACAATCAGGCGGGCAGGCAAGCATTGTTAATATTAATGCGACCACAGCAAATACCATGTCAGTTAGCAGAGGAGGAGGGATTAATATCCGTTGTGTAAGATTGCAAAAAACACTGTCTGCCAAACCGTTCAATCTTAAAGGAAGCTTTAGAAATAACTATGTTGATTTAATCTGGTCATCCAAAGGAACCGAAAACGATACCTATGCGTTACTAAAATCAGAAGATGGAAAAAGTTTCTCGGTATTACACCAGATAAATGGAAGGCAATCAACCCAATTTATAGATCAGAACCCTACACAAGGCTATAATTATTATAAACTTTCCCAGATCAGTCCGTCAGGCTCAACCAAAGACTTAGATGTAATAGCTGTATATGCAGGTAAAGCAGCGGATGGTTTAGAACTGGTGAAAAATGGAAATATACTAGCCTTATCTATTGCCCATCCTTCTAGTAAAAAGGCCGAGTTCCGTTTACAATCAATAGATGGGAAAACAATACTGGTACAATCAATCAATGTAACCCATGCGACCCATACTTTCCAATGGTCGGTCAACCTGACTGCGGGAGTGTATTTAGTGAATGTACTGTTCGATAATGGAGAAATAAAAACTAAGAAGGTAATATTTTAATACGTCAATAACATGAAGATCAGATTATTATTAGGAGTGTTTTTGTTATTCGGTTTTACAAGTGTAGCCCAGTCACAAAAAACACTCAATTTAATGCCGGTACCTCAAAAAATGGATATAAAGGAAGGCAAACTTTATATTGATAGTACCTTTAGGTTAGCTATACAAGGAAAGCCAGACCAGCGCATCTATTCTGCGGCAACAAGATTCCTACGTCGTTTAGACGAGCAGACTATCTTGTGGTTCAAACAAGATCAGGTAAACCATACAGATAGAGATTCAAAAGCGCTGTTGCAAATTAATGTACAAAAACCAGGAAAGATTCAGTTAAAAGAAGATGAGTCTTATCAACTGGAAATCGGCACAGATAAAATTCAGCTGAATGCGGCAACAGAAATTGGGGCAATGTACGGTATGGAAACACTGTTGCAACTACTGGAAGCAGATGAAAAAGGTTTTTATTTTCCACAGGTATCCATCAAAGACAATCCCAGATTTGCATGGAGAGGATTGATGATAGATGTTGTACGTCACTGGATTCCGTATGAAGTAATCATCAGAAATATAGATGCTATGCTTGCGGTTAAAATGAACGTATTGCATTTGCACCTGACAGATGATCAGGGTTTCAGGGTAGAAAGCAAGGTATATCCTAAATTACATGAAAAAGGTTCCAACGGAAAATACCTGACACAAGAACAGCTTAAAGATATTGTAAAATATGCGGCAGACCGGGGCATTAGGGTAGTGCCCGAATTTGATATGCCGGGACACGCATCCAGTTGGTTCCCAGGTTATCCGGAATATGCAAGTGCACCCGGTACCTATCAGGTAGAAACCAAATACAGCCATTTTGAACCTGCCCCAACAATGGACCCAACAAACGAAGCTCTGTATCCATTTATAGATGCTTTTATTCAGGAGATGACTCATATCTTTCCTGACGAGTATATCCATATTGGAGGCGATGAAAACAGGGGGCTGCAATGGGATGCCAATCCGAAAATACAGGAATTTAAGAAAAAGAATAACCTCCATTCCAATATGGAGCTACAAACCTATTTCAACGGAAAGCTACAAAAGATTCTGGCGAAATACGGAAAGAAAATGATGGGATGGGACGAAATCCTGGAACCAGGTATTTCCAAAGATATCATGATTCATTCCTGGAGAGGAAAGCATTCGTTAACCGAAGCAGCTCAAAAAGGATATCCGGTAATTATTTCGTCAGGTTATTATGTTGACTTGCTTTTTGATGTAAAAGACTACTATCTGAACGAACCTCTGGAAGAAAGCCATGATTTGACACCTGAGCAGTTGGCTAATGTGTATGGAGGAGAATCTGCCATGTGGGGCGAGATTGTTTCGGCAGAAACTATCGACTCCAGAGCCTGGCCAGCTACCGCTGCAATTGCCGAAAGACTATGGTCTCCAAAAGAGATAAGAGACGTAAAAGATATGTACAGAAGATTGGAAATTACCAGCAACCGTCTGGAGTTTCTGGGGCTAACTCATAATAAAAACTACGAAGTTATGCTGAAAAGGCTCACCAATGGAGCCGATATAACTGCGTTGAAAACCTTTGTAGATGTGGTAGAGCCCATGAAAGAACTTTCCAGAAGAAAACAGGGAATTACCTATTATACCTATACGCCATTAACTATGGTGGTAGATGCCGCAAGACCTGATAGTAAGGTAGCCAGAGAATTTACCTGGTTGGTTGAAGATTTTATTCAGAAGCCAACGCAAGAACTGGGCAATCAAATCAAAGAACATTATCATCTGTGGTCAGAAAATCATTTCAAACTACAGGAAACTATGAAAGTAGCCCCGGCTATAAGAGAGATAGAACCAGTTTCGGCAAATCTGGCAAGATTATCTGTGATAGGGAGTCAACTGGTAGATTATATTCTGGCTAAATCAGCAGGTAAACTAAAACCTAAGAATAGAATGGATTATGACAAAGCAGATAAACTGACCGATGAAATGAGGTTTATGGTAAAACCACGAGGAAATGTGGAGTTTATAAAAATCATCGATTCTACAAAAAAACTCTTAACCTATGCAGTGGATTAACAAAGAAAAAATAGCTTTTATTTTTCTGGGTCTGTTCCTTTGCTTATCCATAGAGGTGCGGTCGCAGATACCAGGTGAGCAGGTAGATACTAAAATATGGATAAGTCAGGTAAAGTGGATGGATCCATCAACCAGTACCTATTTAGGAAGTCCAAGTATTGTAAAGCTCCAGAATGGCGACCTTTTAGCTTCTTTCGATTATTTTGGAAAGTTTGTAGGGTCAGACGATACATTTATTTACGTTTCTAAAGATAAAGGTAAAAGCTGGTCACCTCTGGCAGAACTTAAAGGAATGTTTTGGGGCAATCTGTTCCAGCATAAAAATGCCGTATACCTCTTGGGCGTATCGGCAGGCGTAGGAACCAGAAACATTGTTATTATGAAGTCTCAGGACAATGGAAAAACATGGACCAATCCCACCAATTCAAAAAACGGGCTTTTGTTTACTGATGCTGTAAAGGGCGCTGCCAAATATCATGGGGCACCTGTCCCCGTAGTTTATCATCAGGGCAGAATTTACAGAGCCTTTGAAAACCTTACAGATTTTCTGCCCGGAATGAGGGGCTATAAAGCTTTTGCCATATCAGCAAATGAAAATACAGATCTGTTAAATGCCGACAGCTGGATTAAAAGTACAGAAGTCGCTTACGACAGCTCAAAAGATCCAGAAGGGTCTAAAAATACAACCGGATGGATAGAAGGTAATATGGTAGCAGGACCAGAAGGCCGACTTTGGAACATCTTAAGAGTAAACTCAACCCCTTTTGTAGACAGAGGAGCTATGGTCGAAATTCTGAATGATGGAAAAACAGCCACCTTTAATGCCAATGATTTTATCACCCTGCCCGGAGGGATGAGCAAATTCGTAATCCGTAAAGATCCCGATAAACCAATCTATTGGATGCTATCCAATAACAATACTAACCCAGGTTTTCCGGCCCAAAGAAATGTATTGTCTCTGTTTGCATCAAAAGATTTACGCCATTGGTATCATGCAACAACTTTAATGCAGGACGATCAGGATTTAAGTGAAACAGAATCCATTAAGAGAACAGGTTTCCAGTACCCGGATTGGGTGTTCGATGGAAAAGACATTATTTATTTAAGCAGAACCTCCTATGGGGGATCCAGAAACTATCATGATTCTAACCGGATCACTTTTGGACGATTAGAAGATTTTAGAAATTATTTACCAGCAAATTTAAAAACAGAATAATATGAAGTACTCAATTGTTTATGTATTAGCAGTATCCCTAACCCTGTCCATAGGGTGTACGGCAAAGAAAGTAACCCAGCAAACAGCAAGTAATGCCAACGAAGTTGTGCCGGCAAAAGAAATAGGAGCGTCAGGCTCTGTTACCGTATCTGTAGGAGAAGATAAGGTAGATTATAAAACCGTAAGAGCCGCAGACGGGAAAATTTGGTTACAGCAGAATTTAGGAGCATTAAGACCAGCTGCCAATATTGCCGATAAAAATGCCTATGGATACTATATCCAATGGGGAAGAGGATTAGATGGTCATGAGGGAGCAGATAGTAAAATAGAAATGAGCGTGGCGTCGCCAAATAATCCGAGAGGATTATCCAAAACAGAAAAAAATCCTTTCTATACCTCAGAGAAAAATACAGGTTTCTGGTGGAAAGGTGGCGATCAGTACGATACCTGGGAAGCCAATGAGCAGGCAAAGATTAATGAGATTAACGGATGCGACCCATGTAAACAATTATTAGGTAGAGAATGGCGTGTTCCAACTATACAGGAGTGGAAAGACGTATTGACTGCCGAAAAAGTAACCAGTCTGCTAACAGCTTATTCTTCTAACCTAAAACTAGTAGCTGCCGGTATGCGTAACGCAAACAACGGAAAAGTAGGAAATCAGACAGGAATGTTAAGAATATGGTCATCATCAGCTGCAGCTACAGGTAATTCTTACCTGGTTAACTTTAGTAATAAAGGATTAGAATATCCTGCTTTCAGCAGAGGCGGTGGTTTATCTGTAAGATGTATCAGAAGTAAATAGTAACAGGATGAGAAATATTTTAGTTATACTTCTGGTATTGCTGTCAGGGCAATTGTTAGCCCAGGTTAATCTTCCCTCATTCTTTTCAGATAATATGGTTTTGCAACGCAATGCAGAAGTTAATTTTTGGGGCTGGGGAAACAGAGGGAGTGAAGTTACCATTACCCCTTCCTGGTCTAATCAACCCGTTAAGGTAAAAGCCTCAGGTCATGCCCGTTTCGAAACCAAATTAAAAACACCGGAAGCAGGTGGGCCATACGAAATTACAGTTGAAAGCGGAACCTATAAAAAGGTTCTCAAAAACATTTTGATAGGTGAGGTTTGGTTGTGTTCAGGACAATCGAATATGCAATGGAATGCCAATAACAGATTAAAAGAAATGCTGGATGAGTTGCCCACAGCCAATCATCCAAATATCAGATTATTGAATGTAAGTAATGTAGCATCATTAACCCCTCAGGACAATATCTTCGATGCATGGACACCTTGTACTTCCGAGACTGTCAGAAACTTTAGTGCTATAGGCTATTTTATAGCTAAACAACTTCAGGCAGATTTGAAAGTGCCAATCGGTATTATAAACTCCAGTTGGGGAGGAACAGCAGCAGAATTCTGGACACCGGAAAATGTAATTCTGGCAGATACTGAATTGCTTCAAAATTCTAAAAAGCAAAGACCAGCCCCGTCAAAACCTCATGAACCGGGTAGCCTGTGGAATTCCATGATTGGTCCATTTGTGGGTTATAGCATAGCCGGTACATTCTGGTATCAGGGCGAATCTAACATTGTTTCTTACGATGGATATAATAAATTGTTTGAAACCATGATAAAATCATGGAGAGATGCATGGGGATCTGAATTTCCTTTCTATTATGTACAGATAGCACCTTATGATTACAAGTCAAAACCAGAAGAGCAACGAGGGGCATTGTTAAGAGAGCAACAGGTAAAAACACTCCATCTTCCTAAAACAGCTATGGCGGTAGTGACAGATTTAGTGCCGGATGTAACCAATATTCACCCAACACAAAAGAAAGAAGTTGCTCAAAGACTATCTGAACTAGCTTTGGTAGAAACTTACGGTAAAAAATCAGAAGATTATAAATCTCCGGTTTATAAATCTCATCGGGTAGAAGGAGATAAAATTATTATTGAATTTGATTATCTGAAAGGTAGTCTGAAAGTAAATGGCCCGCATATTATAGACTTATTGATTGCCGATGGTTCTCAAAAGTTTATACCTGCAGATTATAAGGTATCAGGAAATAAACTGATTGTTTATAATAAAGCTATTAAAAACCCGGTGGCAGTGAGATTCGGTTTTTCAGATATCTCTATGCCAAACCTTTTTAACAGTAAGGGTTTACCTGTATCTCCTTTCAGAACCGATGATTGGAAAATCTAAAAAGAAATTAATAAAAAGACGAGGGGGAAATTCCTTTTTCTCCTCGTCAAATCTATAACCAAATAAATTTAATGTTATGAAAAAAGTGTACATGTTTTTAATCACATTGTTTTTGTACAATGGAGCATCATTTGCTCAAAATTTGTTTAATCAGGATTTTTCTACTTCAAACACAGTAACGGATTATTTTTCTAGCAGCTCGCCAACAGCTAATCTATTAAATAGTATCTCAGCATTTGGGACTACCCAGCCAAGTATAAATAATAATGCATTGAAATGGGAAAAAACAAATGGTACCACAGGAGGATCTTCCGCTTTACTCATTAGAAATACACCAATTTCTTCTGATAATATTAGCTTCCTGAAGTTTCAGTTCAAGGTTAAGTTATCTTACCTGAATAATAATGCCGGTACAGTAGGGTTTAATGTTTATATAGGTAATGGAGCAACCAGCACAGGGTGGACTAATCTATCCTCAACAGCAGCACCTACAGATAATGAGCTATTTACCAAATTTGATTTTGTTGTAGAAACAAAAGATGCACCAGATAATACGGTTAGATACAGAATAGGTAGCTCTTCACCGGAGGTGTGGAGTGGGCTCAATGATTGGGGAGAAGTAACTATTTTTTGTAATAAGTCCAGCGCAGCGGTAAATTATATGGGCATGAATGGTAGTTCAACCAACTTAAATGCAAATGCAATAGATGTTTGGTTCGGAACCACGAGAGTCAGAGCCGGTGTTGGGGCAACTACCAGTACAGTTAATCCCAGTATGTTCAAAATGGTCTTTCCTTCCCAAATGCATAGTATGAACATCGAGGTGGATCATATTAAAATATGGGATCAATCGGTACTTCCTGTTTCGTTAACAGGTTTTTCAGGGAAAGTTTATGGAGATGCAGTAAAACTACAGTGGCAAACCGCATCAGAGAAAAACAACAGTCATTTTGAAGTATTAAGATCTAGTGATGGAAAATCTTTTCAAAGTATCACTACAGTTAAAGGACACGGAGATTCCAATCAACTGATAGATTATCAATATATAGACAATAGTCCCGTTAGTGGTACCAATTACTATAAATTAAAACAATATGATAATGATGGGAAATGGGAAGAATTTACTCAGGTCCTTGTCGTAAATTATAATCTGAACGCCAATAAATTGATAGCCTCTTATGCAAATGGCATACTTAAACTAAATTATCAGTCTACAGGACAACAGTTGAAATTAACCTTGACAGATATTACCGGAAAGATAGTTTTAAACCGGAAGCTAAATGTTACAGGTAATGATTCTGAAGTGCCCGTTAACTTACAAAAAGGAGTTTATGTGGTAACAGTAGAAGATGGGAGTCAACAAAGCTCATCAGTTAAACTGTTGAATTAAGCAATACTTTGGCAGAATAAAAGGCGATTAGCAATATTTTGCTGTCTAACCGAAATAAAAAGAAGAAAGAAAAGAGTTTGTCTTGATTCAGAAATGAGAGAGAGACAGACTCTTTTTAGATATCAGAGTCCTCTTTAGCCTTATTTTTATTAGCCAGTTTATTGCCTGGTAATTCATAAGTCATTTCAACCGAAGCAATCCCTGCACCCAAAATGCCAATCTCCTTAGCGGCAGACTGCGAAAGGTCAATCATAAGAAATTTACTGAAAGGTCCGCGATCATTAATCACTACTGTAACAGATTTTCCGTTTTTTGGATTGGTTACCGTTACCTCGGTTCCAAAAGGAAGAGTTTTGTGTGCTGCGGTAAGTTTCTCATGTCTATACACCTCGCCACTGGTGGTTTTCCGACCTACAAACTTACTATGGTAGTAAGTCGCTTTGCCCTTTTTTAGAACTATATTTTCATCGTTTTCCTGCGCATTTACATTCGAAAAACCGAATGTAAAAACTGCTGCTAAAAGCAATAATATTTTCATTCTTCTTGATTTACAAGGTGATGCCACAATTGGCAAAGCTTCGAAGATAAAATAAAAAATTAAAAAATTAAAATTCTTAGGATGTTGCCGGGATAAATTTCATGCTCAGCGAGTTTACACAATGGCGTGTATTTTTGGCTGTAAACCGCTCTCCCTCGAATACATGCCCTAAATGTCCACCACAATTAGCACATACAATTTCTATTCTTTTTCCATCAGCATCTATATGTCTTTTTACCGCTCCGGGAATCTCATCATCAAAACTTGGCCAACCGCAATGCGATTCAAATTTATCTTCCGATCTGTAAAGAGGGGCATTGCACTGTTTGCAAATATAGGTTCCGGCGGCTTTGAGATTGGTGTATTCTCCGGTAAACGGATATTCAGTTCCCTTATGTAAAATAATATATTCTTCTTCAGGGGTAAGCTTGTTATAGGCCATAATATATTTTTATATAAAAACTGTTAATGGATGGTATACAGGTGCAGCATGATCATGTTTTTGTGTAAGCCACTATATAAGATTCTAACGCTTAATTTAATAAGAAATTATACTGTTAAACCAGAGCATTAAAATCAGCCTTAAGTTCGTTGAGGCAGCGGGCACATAAGCAACCATCATAAAACAGCTCGCTAATGTACTGTATCTCATCTTTGTTAAGCTCTACGGTATTGCATTCGCAATTCCAGGGAGAGTTGGCTTTACACTGCAAGCTGTTACCGCATCTGCTACAGCTAATTACCTCGTGTTTTTCATGTACTCCCTTTTCCATCCTTCTGCAAATTTAGCTAAAAAGAGAGGAAGAAATTATTCTAAAAACTCAATTAAGGTGATGATCCTCAATTTTAGAGAGTGTAATCCGTCTGTTTGACAGCATCATGACAATGATAATACCAATGGCTATAGCCAACACAATTTGTACCGAATTGATCATGTTGCTTATCGAAAGATCTCTCATATATTGCGCAAGAATCTCCTGTCCTATTTTACCCTGCATCTTACTCAATTGATACAAATCCTGGTTAATAGCCTCCGCATTTTTATGTACCTCTTGTAATCTTTGGAGAATAATTTGCTTATCATGTACAGCTAAATCATTTGTTAGGCTATTCAGTTTGTCGATATCATCTTTTAATGTAGAAAGAAATTGCTCTTCCTCCGGCACCAGATAGGTTTTTTCGTAATCAGACATTAATTGGTTAAACTCTGTATCTATGTTATGCAGGTCAGATTTTAGTATATCCTGAGAATAAAGCTCGTCAGTAGCGTAACGCTCTAACAGAAAAATACGGTTGGCCATCATTTGGCGCATTTCAAATATAGAAGTAGCTGGTTTTAACCGATCTTCATAAATAGATTCTATTGCTTGTTTATTACTTTTAAGAATTTTGCGTTCAAAAAAGTTGCTGATGATAATACCGGTCATAAGAATGGCCAGAACTATTGCCGCTTTTATTCTGTTAGAAAAAATATGTTGCCAATTCATGCTATAAAGAAGCTGAGTTTATACTGTAATGTTTTCTATAACCAGCATCTTGCCAGATTTTGATAATTAGCTTAAGATAATGAAAAAAACATAAATAAAGAGCCGCTGTACGGATAAAATAAAAGGGGCTGTCCTAAACATTGTTTTGTCATTTAAACCAAGGGGAGGAATCTATGGCAGAATATATTACCATGAAATTCCTCCTATCGGCGAAATGATAAAATGTGAAAGTTCAGCCCCTTCCTTGTATGTTTAAAACTGTTGTTTATTAACCGCTACAAGATAAACAGCCGTCTTCCATGCTACAAACAGCTCCCTGAATTTCTTCTGTTTCCGGAATAGCATTTTTTATAACAACAGGCTCAACTTCTTTACCTGCCTGACTTTCTACCGTGAATTTGACAGCCTGCGCCGCAGCCTGTGTACGTAAATAGTATAGGCCTGTTTTAAGCCCTTTTTTCCAGGCGTAAAAATGCATGGAAGTAAGCTTAGAAGCAGTAGGAGCACTAACAAACAGGTTTAACGATTGAGATTGACAGATATAGGCCCCTCTATCCGCTGCCATGTCTATAATATCACGCATCTTAATTTCCCAAACAGTTTTGTAAAGATCCTTAACACTTTGAGGAATACCCTCAATGTTCTGGATAGAACCGTTTGCCAGAATAATGGCATCCTTCATCTTACCATTCCATAAGTTAAGCTCTACCAAATCTCTTAATAGGTGTTTGTTTACTACAATAAACTCACCACTCAATACCCTTCTGGTGTATATATTGGAAGTGTAAGGTTCAAAACATTCGTTGTTACCCAATATTTGAGAAGTAGAAGCCGTTGGCATAGGAGCCAGTAAAAGAGAGTTTCTTACCCCGTTTTTAATAACCCTTTTCCTAAGTTTATCCCAATCCCATCTTCCACTATCTGGTTTTACATTCCATAAATCAAACTGGAATTTCCCCTGAGACAGGGGAGAGCCCTGGAATGTGTCGTAAGCCCCTTCTTTCAAAGCCAGATCCGCAGAAGCAGTCATTGCCGCAAAGTACAATGTTTCAAAAATATCTGCATTCAGTTTTTTCGCTTCAGCACTATCAAAAGGATGCTTCAGTAAGATAAAAGCATCAGCCAGCCCCTGAACCCCCAAACCTATAGGTCTGTGGCGCATATTGGAATACCGGGCCTCCGGTACCGGATAATAATTGTTATCTATAATCTTGTTCAGGTTTAAAGTAACCTGATAGGTTACATCATACAACTTTTGATGGTCAAATTTGCCGTCAATAACAAAGCGTGGTAAAGATAGTGATGCCAGGTTACATACTGCTACTTCATCAGGTGAAGTGTACTCTATAATCTCGGTACATAAATTAGAGCTTTTTATAGTCCCTAAATTCTGTTGATTAGATTTGGAGTTAGCCGCATCTTTATAGAGTAAATAAGGGTTTCCCGTTTCAATCTGGGCATCTAGAATGGCAAACCAAAGATCCTGTGCCTTTACCGTTTTGCGGGCTCTGCCTTCCTGCTCGTATTTTTCGTATAAAGCCTCAAATTCAGCACCAAAACAGTCCGCTAAGCCTGGTGCCTCATGCGGGCAGAATAAGCTCCAGTTACCGTCAGCCTCTACACGCTTCATAAACAAATCCGAAATCCATAAGGCATAAAACAAATCTCTGGCTCTTAACTCTTCCTTACCGTGATTTTTTCTCAAATCAAGAAATTCGTAAACATCAGCATGCCAAGGTTCCAGATAGATAGCAAAAGCCCCCTTTCTTTTGCCACCACCCTGGTCTACGTACCGGGCAGTATCGTTAAAAACCCTTAACATAGGTACAATACCGTTACTGGTGCCGTTGGTGCCACTGATGTACGAACCTGTTGCTCTCACATCGTGAATGCTTAAACCAATACCACCCGCAGACTGCGATATTTTTGCCGTTTGTCCCAAAGTTTCGTAAATCCCTTCAATGCTGTCGTCCTTCATAGCTACCAGAAAACAACTGGACATCTGAGGTTTAGGAGTAGCCGCATTAAATAGGGTAGGAGTAGCATGTATAAACCATCTTTCGCTCATCAATTCATAAGTTTTGATGGCACTATCAATATCATTTTTATGAATACCAACAGCCACCCTCATAAATAGATGTTGCGGCCTTTCAACTATTTTACCATTTACTCTTAACAGATAAGAACGTTCTAAGGTTTTGAACCCAAAATAGTCAAAACTAAAATCACGGTCGTAAATAATGGTACTGTCCAGAATTTCAGCATTATTTTTAATCACCTCATACACATCATCAGCAATCAAAGACGCATTTTTACCCGTTTTAGGATCAATATACTCATATAAAATACGCATCGTCTCCGAAAACGATTTTACCGTATTCTTGTGCAGGTTAGATACCGCTATCCGGGAAGCTAAAATAGCATAATCAGGATGTCTGGTGGTTAACGAAGCTGCGGTTTCAGCGGCCAGGCTGTCAAGTTCAGAGGTTGTTACGCCATCGTACAAACCATCAATTACCTTTTTAGCAACCTCTACAGCATCAATAAAGTGCGGATTTAAGCTATAGCTTAGTTTCTCTATCCTTGACGTAATTTTGTCAAACTTTACCGACTCTGTTCTTCCATCTCTTTTTATTACAAACATGTTTTAAGGTTTTAGAAGTTATATTTTTGTGAGTGTGTTCCTGTATTAAAAATCTTCATCTAAAGAGAAAGATTGCGAATCTTTATCGCCTATTACCCCGCTCTTTTGATAATCGCCCACTCTTTTTTCAAAGAAGTTGGTTTTACCCTGTAGCGAGATAAGTTCCATAAAGTCAAACGGATTACTGGCATTATAAACTTTAGGATTTCCCAGTTCTACCAGCCACCTGTCAGCAACATACTCAATGTACTGTTGCATTAATCTGGAGTTCATTCCTATCAGATCTACTGGCAGGGCGTCTGTTACAAATTCTTTTTCAATCTCAACAGCCTCTGTAATAATAGCCTGTACTTCTGCTTTAGGCAATTTGTTTTTAAGCATACCATATAATAGGCAGGCAAATTCGCAATGCATCCCCTCATCTCTGGAGATCAGCTCATTAGAAAAAGTTAAGCCCGGCATTAAGCCTCTTTTCTTTAGCCAGAAGATAGAACAAAAACTGCCACTAAAAAATATGCCCTCTACAGCGGCAAAAGCAACCAGTCGTTGAGCAAAAGTGCCTTTTTCAATCCATTTCAAAGCCCATTCCGCTTTTTTCTGAACACATGGAATAGTATCTATAGCTCTAAGCAGATAATCTTTTTCTTTGGCATCTTTAATATAAGTATCAATAAGCAGGGCGTAGGTTTCTGAATGGATGTTTTCCATCATGATCTGAAAACCGTAATAGCAACGGGCCTCAGGCAGCTGCACTTCTCTCATGAAGTTTACGGCCAGATTTTCATTAACAATACCATCGCTTGCAGCAAAAAAAGCCAGTACATGACTGATAAAATGTCTTTCCCCGTCGTTTAGCGAATCCCAGTCTTTTTGATCAGAAGAAAGGTCAATTTCTTCAGCGGTCCAGAAACTGGCTTCGTGTCGCTTGTACATTTCCCAGATATCAGGATAATTGATAGGTAAAATAACAAACCGGTCCTTGTTTTCTCTCAGTAATACTTCTTCTTGCTCTTGCATGGTAGTTAATTAAAAAAATTATTGTTAAACGTCAGTGTATTACATCTGTCAGATGCGTTGTTGATTGCTTTTATTAAATGATAGTAGTTTCTTTATAACCAGGTCCGTGTTTTTATAGATGATGTAATATTAACGCTACTGAATATCGGCTGAATTTGGCTGGTTTTAAAGAACTCATATAAAAGTAAGGGTTATTTAATACACCCAAAAAAGTAGTTTTACACAAACATAAAAGTTATAAACAATGTGCCTTTTATGTTATTTTTGGTACGGAAGTAGATGGATTTAACCACTTTATTTGGTTTGTCTGCGAAAATACCTTCCTGCTAATTATAAAGATAATATATTGGAGTGTTTTGTAAACAATGGTCAGTCTAGTTGTAAAAAAAAAGCAGATATTGTCCTGACTAATTTGCACCTAATTTTTGAATTTTATTCATAAAGAGAGTTGTTTGCTTTTTTAGGTATTCAAGTAATCTGATTGTTATGATCCTAAACTCAGACATAAACCTTTTGGCGCAGTTAAAGCAGGGAGAATCTGCCGCTTTCGATGCCATGTTTAAGAAATACTATAAAGTACTCTGTGTGAATGCCCTTTTTTATCTGAAAAGTGAAGAGGATGCAGAAGACCTGGTACAAACCTTTTTTATAGAGTTTGCAGAAAAACGACTGTATCTGAAATTGGAAGGTGAAATTAAAGGATATTTATTCAGGTCTATACAAAATAGATGTCTAAACCATATCAGGGCAAGCAATAATCTAAAGAGAAAGCAGGAAAGTATTGAGCTGAAGGAAGAAATTGCAGATGATAATGATGCAATGGAGTTAAGGGAAAATATGTATGTGCTGATGGAACAGGCCTTATGCGATATGCCTGCACAGCGCAGACAGGCGTTAACCATGGTTTATCTGGAAAATAAAAAGTATCAGGATGCGGCAGATAAAATGGGAATAAGTATAAACTCGTTAAAAACGCACCTGAAAATTGGACTGAAAAGTTTAAGAGAAAAAATAAAAAACAAAAAAGAATTCACCTGTATTACAATTTTTATTGTATATATAATAAAGTACATCTACAATATATAACATCTATGTCGTCCGATCATGATATTATCAGACAGCTGTTTTCAGAGAAACTTGTAGGAATGATTTCCTATGAAGACGATGTCCTTTTGCAGCAAATAATCGGCAAAACGGCAGACAACAGGGCGTTTTATGAATCGCTTTTGAAAGAAAGGGAGGCATTGGGTGTAGATACCTTTGTAGAAAATCTGGATACCGAAAAAAAACTTATAGAAATAAAGAAATCTATCAATAGCAGAAAAAAAATACGCTATAACTGGATGTACGCTGCTGCAGCAATAATTATATTTTTGGGGTTTGGTGTCAGGTATTGGCTGCAAAAAGCTGAGCAGGAGTCTGTGCTTACCGAACAGGTATTTGCACTAAATAACCATAATGAGGTAAAACTTTTTGTAGAAGGAGGAGAGTCCATTACATTAAATGGTAACACCGATAGTATTATTAATATAGGCGATTTAAAACTAAATGCCTCAGGAAATGCGATCAAATCTATAGAGGGTACATCTTCTTCTAAAATTAATACCCTGGTGGTACCTGCCAAATTAGATTATGAAATAACCCTGGCTGATGGTACCAAAGTATTTTTGAACTCAACTTCAACATTTCGTTTCCCCACAAAATTTTCCGGAGATACCAGAGAGGTGTATTTAGAAGGAGAAGGTTTTTTTGAAGTAGCAAAAAATAAAGACAAACCTTTTATTGTACATACTAAAGATGCTGCCGTTAAAGTATTGGGAACCAGTTTTAATGTCAATACCTATGGCGCAGACATGAAAACCTCACTTGTGGAAGGTTCGGTGTTGTTAACCGCAAAACATCAGCAACAATCGTTAAAACTAACACCGGGTATACAGGCGAATTACAATCTGAATACCGGATTTAAAACCCATTCTTTTGATGCAGAAGAAGTACTGTCATGGCGGGAAGGCATCTATTATTTCCATAATTTACGGATAAAAGACCTGGCTCCTTTAATCAGCAGGTGGTTTGACATGTCCCTGGATTTTCAATCCAATAAATATAATGATTTAGCCATTTCCGGTTTAATAGAAAAGGGACAATTACAGGCCTTTCTGAAAGATCTGGAAGCTTCTGCTGATATTAATTATGAAGTATCGGGTAAAGAAATCCGGTTTAAATAAGCACCTGTAGTTAAGTTCAATTAAATAATATCTTCCCTTTACCGGAAGGAGGCGACATACCACTGCTATTGTTGTTCCTCTTTTTACTTTCTTTCAGTTGCAGGCGTTCCAGTTCACGTAAGATATCTCCGCCCAGATAGCCTGGAAGAGGTAGTCTGTAAGATTTTGTTTCTTTATTTTCTTTACCGTCTGCTGTTTCAGGAGCATGAAAAGCCGCAATGATGGCTGCCGGAAAGAAACTTTTATCGTTAAGAACAATACCATTGTGGCGGATACCGTCAGGGGCATAAAATACAACAGAAAGTGCCACCAGCACTATGCTGCCATTTTCTGCACTTTCGGGGGTAATCCACTCCATTTGTTCCAGACTTTTACCTTTTGTTACTTCTATCTCGTGATGTCCCAGTAGCTGATGGTATTGCTGTTTAAAATCTACCGATATTACCGTAAAACGAAGTGAGCAGCCCTGAGCATTATCCAGCCAGCACAATTCGCTGCTGTCCATGGCAGGTGGCATCACTTTTACCGAACCATCATTGTTGATGACAATATCTGGTGTTATCAGCAGTGTTTCATCCAGAGGAGAATTTTTGTTAAACTGAAAACCTATTAAAGCAGAAAGATCTCCCTGATGTAGGTCACGATGCCCACGGGTAGCACCATCTCCATTCCTGATAGCGTTTAATACCGTATTGTTCAAACGGTTAATCATGCCACCATCAGCATAGTGTGATAAGCCTGCAAACATTTGTCGCAATACTTTAGCAGTACTGCTTGCTAGCCCAAATTCCAGCGCACTTTCTTTGGTCGCTGCTGTTTGGCGTACTTTTCCGGGTCTGCTTTGGATAATATTGGTGTCACCCACTTTTCGGTACACCATATTTCCTATTCTACCACGGATAAACCCTTTTTTGTCAATAATAGCCATCTGTAAACCTCCTTTTTATGTTGGTATAAGTCTGCTTTAATAAAGATAGGAGATAATTGGCAGAAAGACAAAGGATTAGCTGTAAATAAAAATGAAATAAAGCTAAAGACAATCAATAGTAAATCCATGTTTTTATTGAAAAAGGTGGACTTACTCTGGTATAACTTTGTATTTACATCAGATATATAGATATACTGTTTACAATCTGTTTCTAACAAGTCTCCTGTCTTTTTCAGGCGATGGCAGGAGTAAAGATTGGGCCATATAAGCTATCTTTTTTTTTCTTCCTGTATAGATCTTCTGGTTTCTGATGAAAAATAATTGGAGAAATTTTAAAAATCGTTCACCCGAAAGGTTTTGTCCGGTGTAATTAAGGAAACCAATTGCCTGAATTCCCTGAGATGGCATGTGCTATAGATTGATTATGAAGGGTCTATTGGTTGGAGATGTTTATAGAAAACAAAAACAACAAAAAAATAGAATATGAAAAAAGCGTTTCTCTTTATTGCCTTGATTTATTCAAGCTACAGTTACGGGCAGATTTTTAAACAGGACTTTAATGAGTCAGTAAATAAGCGAACTTACATTGGAAGTGGTGCAAACCAATTTGATGTGATTACGGATTTTAGAAATTCAAAAAGTACTATTGAAACCGAAAACGGGAATAAGTTTTTACGTTTTGATAAGATAGGTTCTTCATCGGTAATTATATCCAAAAGCACACCTTTAACAGGTGGTGCATCAAATAACCTGGCCTATGTGCAGTTTAAATTAAGGGTGTCTGGCCCGGATGTAGCCGAAACTCCTGAAAATAAATTGGCTATGTTTTATTTGGGTGCAGGTAATACGGATGCTTTTGAAACTAACAATACAGCAGGTGTACCTAATGATAATCTGTTTAGTGGTTTCGGACTTAGGGTTTTGAAGGGGGATAATGGAGAGTATAGGTTTTATATCAGTCCGGTAGAAAAAAATACTTTTGCTGGTTGGCAAACTATAACCTGTGTAGCTAACAGAACCGGAGAAGCAATTACTTTTAAAGCTCCTAATGGTAAAGATTACACGCTTCAAAATAATAAACAGGCTATCTGGGTGGGGGATGCATTACAGATTGGATCCGGATCTTTAAATGGCGGCCAAACTACATTTGATAAGTTTAAACTCAGGTTTACTCCAGATTACCCCAACTTGAAAATTGATATTGATGATTTGATTATAGGCAATTCAGTATCAGTAAAATAGTATATAAGAGTTGTCCGGGAAGTAGGTGCGCATCTATACTGGAATCAAATTGAGTGCAGGGCATTTTGCAGGAATGTTAATGTTATGTTTTAGAATGCTGAAATAAGTTGAGCATGATAAATCCTGAAACTTCCCGGACAACTTCATCATTCACAGTCATAAACCAATAAATAATAAATTATGAAAAAACTTTTATTTACTCTTATGGTATTGAGTAGCTTAAATGGCTACGGACAAATTTTTGAACAGAATTTTGAGTCGAGTACCGACAAAACAGATTATGTAGGGAGTGGAACTGGGCAATTTGATTGGGTATCTAGTTTTAACAATGCGCCAAGTACAATCGAAACTGAAAACAGTAGTAATTTTTTGAGATTCGATAAGATAGGGTCATCTTCAGGTGTTATTATCAGGAATACTGCATTTAGTAATACTTCCTCTGTGGCAGTGCTGAAATTCAAGTTGAGGATTACGGGATCAAATGTGACAACAGCTCAAAGCGATATACTTGGTTTTTATTTAGGAGACGTTACAACATCATTCCCAACAACTACTTTTGATGAAAATGACACAAGTGTTCCTGCAGCATCCAATGTATTTGGGAGTGTTAATTTAAGAGTTGTGAAATCTGATCCTAGTGGAAAGATTACCTATGATAGTAATAAAGAGGTGACAGGATACCAACCTAATACGAATTATATATTTGTTAGTGCTACCAACAGCTTTTATCCTGCTGCAGATTGGAATGAACTTATATTAATAGTCAATAGAACCTCTTCTGTTTTATCTTACAAAGGGCCTAATGGTACAAACTATAACCTGCCAGCAGGGAAGCAGGCAGTCTATATTAATACAACCCAGGCGACAGCAGCAGGATCTTTGAACGCAAATGCAGAACTAATCACATTCAATAAGTTTAAAATAAGAGCTTCTTCAAGCTTCCCTAACGGAACAATAGATATTGATGATATCAGTATGTATGGTGATGTGTCTGTATTACCCGTAACTTTTACTTCTTTTACTGTGCAACAATCAGGAAATACTGCTGTGTTAAAATGGGCTACGGCAAGTGAGCAAGATAATTCCCGTTTTGAAGTATTGCGATCAACGGGAGAGAGCGATTTCAAGGTAATAGGAACTGTAAAAGGATTGGGAACTACTGCAAAGGAATCTAATTATACTTTTACTGATTTTAATCCGGAAATGGGGAATAATTATTACAAAATCAGACAAATAGATTTAGATGGTGAAATAACAGAATACCCTGTAACTGTCCGTGTTTTTGTTAAAAGTAATGATTATGGGCTACAGGTTATTTCAAACGAAGGGACTGGCTATATAACAGTAAATATTGATAGTGAGGATAGTGGGATAGACGATTTAAGTATCGCTGATGTTAATGGAAGAATATTATACCGCAAACAGATAAAACTACAATCTGGACAGAGCTCTATTCAGATTCCGGATAATTTCAGGTCAGGGGTGTATGTATTGAATCTGGCTGTTAAAAAACAGACTATCAAATTTGTTAAGTAGAAATTAATTCGCCGATTATGAAAACCAAGTTGATCATTACACTGCTTTTGTTAGTTGGTGAGTTGAGCTATGCACAATTATTTCAGCAGGACTTTAGTTCGTCTACATCTGTAAATAGTTATGTGCATGCCACAAGTCCAACAGCAAATCAATTGAATAGCATTAGTAATTTCGGTAATGCTCCGTCTACAATTACCAATAATGCATTGCGTTTTTCAAAAAAAGGGGCATCGTCTGCTTTTTTTGTTCGTACCACGCCCATGGCAGCCGTGGCTCCTGATTTTGTGAAATTTCAGTTTAAAATAAAAATATCGGAACCGGTTACTTTAGATAATTATACGAACTGTAATGCTGCTCTGTATCTTGGCGATGGAACTGATGTGGGTTTCTCTGATCCCACTCAGGTAACTGCCCCTGTAGCGGCAAGTATTCATACCAAGCTGGATATTAAATTGGTAATAGCTGCAGGTTCTGCAAAATTTGCTGTGAACGGGAAGGAATATAGTGGAGAACAAATTATCACTTTATTTATTAACAATACGGGCGATACAATTCCAAAACATTATACGACACCAGGAGGATATAAAGCCACAGTGGCTAAGGATAAATTTGATATTTGGATAGGGAATGATCTGGTCATTAATGAAGGGAGCGCAACTACAGCCACAGCGAATATTAACAAGTTTAAATTTATTTTACCTTCCTGTGCTCCGAATGCGATTATAGATATTGATAACATTGAAATCAGAGAAGATGCCGCCGAATCTTCTGCACTATGGCTGAGTACGGTAAAATATCAGGTTCCTTCTTCAGAAATATATTTGGGCAGCCCAAGTATCCTGAAACTTACTAATGGTGATATTTTGGTTACCCATGATTATTTTGGGGCAAAGGGATATCGGGATGCGCAGGGACGGTCTAACCGGACCAGTGTTTACAAATCTGCAGATAATGGGCAAACTTGGTCGCATCTGACTGATCTATCAGATGCTTATTGGGCAAATTTATTTGAGCATAAAGGGGCGGTTTATCTTTTGGGAACAACTTCTGCCAATGGAAGTATAGCTATACGGAAAAGTACGGACGGGGGACTTACCTGGACTCAGCCAATAAGTGCTACTACGGGTTTGTTGTTTAATGAAGGAACTTCTGGTGCTGCACCAAGATATCATGGTGCACCTACACCTATTGCCAAAGCAGGAGGACGGTTATACAGGGCATTTGAGAATGTGGAAGATCTTACTGCCGCGGGATTTCGGGGCTACAGAACTTTTGTGATTTCTATTGATGAAAATGATGATCTGTTAGATGCTACAAAATGGACTAAAAGTAACGAGCTTACATTTAATGGCACATGGGATCCACCAGGTTCTGCGGGTACTACAGGTTGGATAGAAGGAAATGCTGTAGTGGGAACTGATGGCAATATTCTGAATATGCTACGCGTAAACTCTACTCCTTTTTTTGGCAGATCTGCCTTGCAGGCAGTTAGTAACAATGGGCAAACAATAGGTTTTAACGCTTCTTCGGATTTTATAAATTTTCCGGGAGGCTCCTGTAAGTTTGTTGTCCGGAAAGATCCTGTAACCCATATTTATTGGGCTATGCTGAATGACAATACTAATGGGGTAGAGTCTAACCAGCGGAATGTACTGGCTCTTTATGCTTCTTCGGATTTAAGGAATTGGTATCATGCTAAACGATTGATAGAGGATAATCAAGGCTATACTGCCACAGAATCTATTGCATTAACTGGTTTTCAGTACCCCGATTGGCAGTTTGATGGTAATGATATTATTTATCTGTCGAGAACAGCTTACGGAGACGGAGTTCCAAGGGCGCATGACTCAAATTATATCACTTTCGGAAGAGTAGAAAACTATATGGATTACATACCTGATATACTTTTGGAGACATTGCCTTTGAAAGGACTGGAGTTTTCGGGTAAAAGATCTCAGAATATCATAGAATTAAAATGGAAGAATAATTTAAAACAGGTAAGTTCCTTTAATGTGTATAAGCTGGATCAGAACCAGTCCTTTAAACTTTTGAAAACAATAGAAGCAGGTGCAGAGGAGGATTATAGGTTTATTGATTATTATCCAATAGCTGATACCAATATCTATAAACTGGGATCTATAGATAAAAACGGTAAACTAACTGAAGAAATAACCAGTGTTGATTTTAGAAAAAGTCCGGTTGGTTTAAGGGCCGTAAAATTGACAGATGGGAAAACAATTAGTGTGTTTATGGATGCCAGCGAAGCTTATAGCGGAACACTGATGGTTTCTGATATGCAAGGAAGGTTGCTCTATAAAAAACAAATGAATATACAGCAGGGATCTAACACTTTAGATGTTTCTGCTTTTCCTGTAAACAGTTTGTTATTAGTAACCTGGATAGGGCAAGAAGGAAGAAAAAGTATTATATTACCATGATAAATTAAAAGACATTCTTCACCCGATTGCCATCATCGGGTGTTGTTTGTTTTAAAAGATACACACCATTAAATTTTATTATGAAGAAGGAGATGTCGAAGTGCGACTACTTAAATTTATTCGTTTTATACGGTAGAAAATTGGGCAGTGGGGTAGAGCGGTCATTATGGTTAATGATCGGATTTCTGATGTTATTTTTTGATCAGCCTGGTGCCATTGCTCAGGATAAAAAAGACGCATCTAAAAATAAGTTGTGGATAAGCGAGGTAAAATATCAGGATCCTGCTACAAAAATTTATCTGGGTAGCCCGTCTATTTTAAGATTAAACAAAAAAGAAATATTAGTGACATTGGACTATTTTGGAGCCAACAGGCCAAAGGATAATCTGGGACGTTCTAATAAAACCAGTGTTTACAAGTCTGTTAATGAAGGCAAGAGCTGGAAGCATATTTCTGATATTGACGGAATGTATTGGGCTAATTTGTTTGAACATAAAGGAAAAATTTATTTATTGGGTACAACTTCTGCTAATGGGAGTATTGCTATCAGACGTACAGACGATGGTGGAAAAAGCTGGACAAGCCCAATTAATGAATCAACCGGACTGTTGTTTAAAGAAGGGATTAATGGTGCAGCTCCAAGATATCATGGTGCGCCTACTCCTGTGGTTAAGCATAAAGGGCGTTTGTACCGCGCTTTTGAAAATGTAGAAGATAATACGGTAAGAGGAATGAGAGGGTACAGGGTTTTGGTGGTGTCTATTGACGAGAATGACGATTTATTAGATGCTTCAAAATGGACTATGAGTAATCAATTAAGTTTTGATGCTGCTGCATGGGATCCACCCAAATCTTTCTCTACAACTGGTTGGTTGGAAGGGAATATGGTGGAAGGTACGGATGGGAGATTGTGGAATATATTAAGGGTTAATTCTACGCCATTTTATGATAGGGCTGCCATGGTGGAAATTGTAGATGAGGGTAAAAAGGTTGTTTTTACGCCTGATAATTTTATCAAATTCCCGGGGGCACAAAGTAAATTTGTTATTCGTAAAGATGATAAAACAGGCGTTTATTGGGCAATGGTAAATAATAATACCAACGGAAAAGAAGCTAATCAACGTAATGTTTTATCACTCTATGCTTCTAAAGATCTAAGAAATTGGTACCCTGCCAAAACATTGATGGAAGATAATCAGGGTTTTTCTGAGAAAGAATCTATTGCATTAACCGGATTTCAGTACCCTGATTGGCAATTTGATGGTAAAAATATTATTTATCTATCCAGAACTGCTTATGGTGAAGGTGTGCCGAGGGCGCATGACTCTAATCGGATAACTTTTGGCAGGATAGAGGATTTTAGGAAGTTGACACCAGAAGATCTTAAAAAGTAGCAGATGCAGAGAGGAAGGTGTCCGGAAAGATCTTAAGTTGGTTATTCTGAATTTGATTCAGCCCTGACATTTTAATTTTTCAGACATCTTCTCTCTTACACCTAAGGAGATATTCATTGGTTTGTACTACCAGTAAAAGTGTATGCTTGTGTGCAGAAGCTTAGAGAAAGATAATGTCTGATGGTTCTTGTTGTCAGGCTACTTTATACTGGTTGTTTATCCCCAAAATATTTTATAATAGAAAATTTTACTAGTCATCTTCACCCCTTTTAATTATATCCGTGTAGTTGGGGTAGAACTTTTAACCAGGTAACCTAATAGAATTAATGCAAAAATCAGATGAAATAAGAATGGGAAACTATCGTTCTTTTCAAAAATTAGTAAAGAGGGTAACAATTATGGTTTCTGTCCTCTTTACCCTTCAGGTGGTAGCTCAGGAAAGAAGCGACCAAATAAGATTAAGTATAGCCGGGAATAATATTACCCTTGCACAGGCATTTCAGCAAATTAAAAAAAATACGGGCTTAACCGTGTTTTATAACAGTCAGCTGTTAAATGATGCAGACAGAGTAAGCCTAAATTTTAAAGATGCCAGATTGAATGATGTACTGGATCATATTTTAAAAGGAAGAAACATAGGTTATGAATTACGTCGGGATAAAGTTATTGTCCTGAACAAAAAGACAGTTACTAGTACAACCCCCTCCAAACAGGAGGAAACCTATATTTTAAAAGGGAAGGTTTTAGATGAGGGTACCGGCGAAACTTTAATTGGTGTGGCGGTTTCTCTTAAAGGAACTACAAACAGGGCTACATTGACAGATAAGGACGGTAATTATGCTATCCGAGTGTCAAAATCAGATGCGCTTACCTTTTCTTATCTGGGTTACAATTCTATCAGTCTTGTGGCAGGAACCCTCAAAGATGGAACTGTAAAACTAAAGAGCAGACCCAGTGCTCTAAATGAGGTTGTAGTTATTGGCTATGGGGAAGTTAAAAGAGGAGATTTAACCGGGTCGGTAGGGGAAGTGAAGATGGAAGATATCCAAAAAGCTCCTGTAGCTACTATAGACCAGGCATTGGCCGGGCGTATAGCTGGGGTACAGGTAAGTAGTAATGAGGGACAGCCGGGAGGAGGAATGGATATTGTGATCAGAGGTGGTAATTCATTAACGCAAAGCAATTCCCCGCTTTATGTTATAGATGGGTTTCCGATGGAAGATCCCAGTCTGGCATCTATCAACCCTCAGGATATCAAGTCTATGAGTGTGTTAAAAGATGCATCGGCTACTGCTATCTATGGATCACGCGGAGCTAATGGTGTTATTGTTATCGAAACTAAAGATGGTAAGGTAGGCAAGACAACCTTTGCATACGATACGCATTACGGCGTACAACAGGTAACCAAAACAATGGATTTGATGAATCCTTATGAATTTGTAAAGTATCAGAACGAATTTGATCCTGTATATGCAGAAGAGGCTTATTTAAGAAATGGTGTTACTCTTGATTATTATAAAGATGTACCCGGTATAGACTGGCAGGATAAGCTTTTTAGGAATGGCAATGTCCAAAACCATAGTTTGTCTATTAATGGAGGAAATACTTCAACCAAGTTTTCTATATCTGGAAATGCGGTAAACCAGGAAGGGGCAATTATCAATTCGGGTTTTAGCAGGTATCAGGGCAGAGCTTTTTTTGACCATAAAGCTAATAAAAAATTGTCCTTTAATATGTCTATCAATTACGCCAGGGATAAAAGTTATGGAGATCTGGCTTCTACAGGTACTTCTGGTGTGCAACCTTATGCCAGTTTTTTACTATACAGAGTATGGGGATATAGACCATTAAACCGATATGGCAGTACAGTAGATATTGAAGAATCTTTTATAGATAATGATGGAAACGATGCTCGTTTTAATCCAATTATTGATTACAGCAATTCGCAAAATAATCGGATGAATGAGAGCTTTAATTTTAATGGAAATGCCTGGTACAAAATACTGGATAACCTGACTTTTAAAATCAAAGCAGGGATTAACAGAAGGACTTTAGAGCAAAATAGTTTCTATAATTCCATGACTTCACGGGGATCGTCCCTTTCAACTGCAAACACAAAAGGAATTAACGGAGGGATTACTTTCTCTCAATATCAATCATGGGTTAATGAAAATACACTTACCTATAGACCGAAACTTAAAAACAGACAAACATTAACAGCTTTATTAGGTTGGACATTACAGGGCGATCAGATTAGGAGATTTGGACTGACCGGTGAACAGGTTCCTAATGAGTTTTTGGGAATATATGGTTTGGAAGAAGGGACACCCGGTGCTAATGCAGCGTTTCATACCCAGAATGTATTGATGTCTTATTTGGGTAGGGTAGACTACAATTTGAGAGATAAATATTTGTTTACAGCTTCCATGCGGGCAGATGGGTCGAGCAAGTTTATTCAGGAAAACAGATGGAGTTATTTCCCTTCAGCAGCCTTTGCATGGAAAGTTAAGAACGAATCTTTCGTAAAATCTATCAATGCCATTAGTGATGCTAAATTAAGAATGAGCTGGGGACTTACGGGAAATAACAGGATAAATGATTTTGCAACTTATTCACAGATGGAATTGCCTTATGGTGCTTATTATTCTTTTGGTAATACGGTAAGTCAGGGTATCCAGCTTAAGACGTTTGGTAATAAAACACTGAAATGGGAAACCACCCAGCAGACCGATTTAGGATTGGATATTTCTTTTCTTAAAAACAGGATAACGACTACCATAGATGTTTACAGAAAAGTAACTTCTGATTTGTTATTGGAGGCAAATGTTCCTTATACCACCGGGTATACCCGTATCTATAAAAATGTCGGAAAAGTAAGCAATCAGGGTTTAGAGATTTCTTTGTCTACTGTAAATATCAAAGGTAAATCGTTTGGTTGGGAGTCTGATTTTAACATCAGTTTCAACAAGAATAAGATATTGGCACTGGCAGAAGATCAGACCAGACTGTTACGCCCTGTGGGCTGGGGTAATTACGGAAGTACAAACCTGTTTATTGCGGAGATAGGAGGCCCTGTGGCACAATTTTATGGTTTGTTGTTTGATGGCTTATATCAAATTAATGATTTTACCTGGCAAAATAATAGTGATCCTTCTATTGCTCACGAAAACAGGAATTATGTACTTAAAAAGGAGGTACCATCTAATACACATGGTTCAAAGAGAGAGCTTGTTCAGCCCGGAGATATTAAATATGTGGATGTTAATGGTGATGGTATTGTAAATGCAGAGGACAATGTGATTATAGGGCGGGGATTACCTATTCATTCGGGCGGTTTTAATAATAATTTCACGTACAAAGGTTTCAGTTTGAATGTGTTTTTTCAGTGGTCTTATGGTAATGACATCATGAATGCCAACCGTATTTATCTGGAAGGGAATGATGCTAACAGATCAGCATTGAATCAATTTGCATCTTATGCTGATCGCTGGACTTACGAAAATCAGGACAGTAATATTCCCAAAACCAAAGGACAAGGGGCAAGCAATTATTACAGTACCAGAACCCTTGAAGATGGTTCCTATTTAAGGCTAAAGACAGTTGCTTTGTCTTACGCATTACCTAAAAAAATAACTGATAGAATTAAAGTGAACAGTCTGAGTTTTTACGCATCGGGACAAAACCTGTATACCTGGACAAACTATTCGGGTATGGACCCTGAGGTTTCAACCAGAAACAGTGCGTTAACTCCAGGCTTAGATTATTCATCTTATCCCAGAATGAGGATGTTTACTTTCGGATTAAAGACTTCTTTTTAATTGACCATTATGAAAGCTTTAAAATATTTAGTGCTTGTACTTTTTACCACATTAAGTTCATGCAATATATTGGATGTAGAACCTAAAGATTTTCTATCTCCTGAACAATATTATAATACAGAAAAGGAATTAAATACAGCCTTGACAGGCGTATATTCTACCTTTATCAAGGGTGGTACTTTTCTTAATAATTTAGGTAGGGTGGGTTTAGATGCTGATGAGGTTTATAATTACCGGGATCAGAATTCTGTATCAAATTACCTGACGGGGCCTAATGACGAAAAGATTCTTAACTTCTGGAGAGATTATTATGCGGGTATAACCCGGGCAAATATGTTGCTTAAAAACATAGATAAAGCAGTTGATGTAAGTAAGGAGAAAAGAGCTGTTATTAAAGGAGAGACTTTGTTTTTACGCGGTTTTTTCTATTTCATGCTGGTACAGAATTTTGGTGATGTGCCATTGATTTTACAACCCATAGAAACATCTGGTGTAGATGATATTCAGGTACCCAGAACTCCTGCTGTACAGGTGTATGGACAAATTATAAGCGACATGGAACAGGCTGCTGAACTGGTAGAAGACATTACTAAAGTTGGTAATGGCGGGCGAGCGAATAAATCTGCTGTCTACGGAATGCTGGCAAGAGTTTGTTTGTATATGGCGGGCAAGCCCATCAATGCTGGCAGACCTATGTATGAAGAGGCGAAGAAATGGGCAAAAAAGGTAATGGACAATCCAACACATAAACTTAATAATAGCTATGAAGATGTTTTTGTGAAATTGGCTACTGATAAATATGATATTGGAGAGAGCCTTTTTGAGATTGAATTTTTTGGAAATGGGCTGGGAATATATGCCAATTTAGGTGGTTTTGTTGGGTACCATAATGGTATCATGAATAATAATGTTACCAATACGGAAACCAATGTAGGACAGGCGTTTGCTTACCTGCAAACCACAGCCTATGTATATAATACTTTTGGCAATGGCGACCAGAGAAGAGATTGGGCTATTGCTCCTTTTACCTATACCGGCGGTACAGATAATGAAGTTTATTATGCTCAGGGAGCGTATTTGTTTAACCGGTTTATAGGGAAGTTCAGAAGAGCCTCAGAAACATTAAGGCCAAAACATGCCAGTCGTACTCCACAAAATTATCCTATTCTGCGTTTTTCTGATGTGCTTTTAATGTTTGCCGAAGCAGAAAATGAACTCAATGGGCCAACACAGGATGCTATAGATGCAGTTAATCTGGTGAGAAGGAGAGGTTATGGTAAGTTTTTAAACGGCGCAGGTGCTGTTTCTGAAAGCGTGAAACAAATTAATGTAACCAATGGAGGTAGTGGTTATACTTCTGCTCCTACAGTAACTATTAGTGGAGGAGACGGTGTGGGCGCTACGGCTACAGCGGTTATAGCCAGTGGTAAAGTAAGTGCAATAAACATAACCAATGCCGGCAGGAAATTTAAAACTGCACCTGTAATAACCATAACAGGAGGCGCAGGTACAGGGGCAACTGCAACTGCTGTATTAACCCAGATAACTGATGCGGATTTAACACCAGTACAAACAGCTGATGAGGTGTCGTTCAGGGAAATGCTTTATACAGAAAGAACAAGAGAGTTGGCTTTTGAAAATATGAGGAAGGCTGATTTGGTAAGATGGGGTGTTTTTGTGACTAAGATGAAGCAAAGTTTGGCAGATGCAAATTCGGCTGTCGCTTATTCCAGTATTACCAATGCCAAGGCCTATTTTGGAAATGCATCGGAAAGGGATGTTTTATGGCCAATACCCGGTTCTGAAATTGGGGTAAACGCTAAACTGACTCAAAATCCAGGATATTAAATTTATAGCAATGAGAACGATATTATTAGTATTAATAGTTTTTACATGTTTTTCATGTCAGAAATTAGAAAAGATAACCATGCCGGACTTTGAGGTAGAGCTATCTAAGCAAAACTATCATGTGGGCGATACGGTCTTGTTTAATTTTAAAGGAGACGCAGATGTTATTTCTGTTTATACGGGAGAAGTAGGACATAATTACGATTCTATTAATGGTAGAATGATGTCTTCTAAATTTAACGTCATCTTTGAGTCTCACGCTTTAGACGGGACACAGCGGGATCAGATTTATATTTACCTGCTTAAAGAGTTTAACGGCGATTACAGTATGGCAGGTGTAGATGCAGCCAGACCTTCTATGATTGAGCTTAATGATAGGTTAAGAACGGCTACTCCCGATGATAACAGGCAATGGATAAGTAGTGGTTATGGAGATATTACTGAATATTTAGATATGTCGGAGCCGAGTACTATTTATTTTGCCGTAAGGCATCTGGTTCGTAACCAGAATGTTTATGGCACTGGTAACCTGAACAGGGTGCGGAATTTTAAATTGTTCGCTATTAATGAACTGGATAAGGAAGAAACGGTATTCTCACAGGCAGTAGATAACTGGACTTTATTCTCATCAGCGAATAAAATGCCTGGAAGAGCTTCGCTGGATGCAACTAACCCTCCGCAAATGACCCTGAGAAATAGTACGGGAGCTTCTTATGTGACAGAAACTACTGAGGATTGGGTGATAAGTAACCCCATTCAGATAACCCCAGTTGTTGATGCCGGACCGGACCGGGCTATTGGCGTTAAAAGTATGGCTAATGCTATGCCGAAGACTTATACAAAGATTTACAATAAGGCCGGAGATTATAAGGTGGTTTTTAAGGCAATTAATCAGAGTGCAGCGGGTAGAAAAGAGGTGCTGAGAGAGGTAAACATACATGTTGCTCCATAAGTGAAGTATCGGGATTAGATTTTATTAAATCATTTCATTAATCATGTTTAATATTTTTAAGACAACGAAAAATTGTCTGAAGGGAATTCTTTTTGCCCTGTCCTTACTGGTATATTTTAATGCCTATGCGCAAAAAAAACATAAAAAGGTACCGGGAAGAGTGGTGGCTTATAGTCCTGCAAGTTCAGGGAGGTATATAGGTTCTCCCGGTATGTGTATTTTACCCAATGGAAACTATATTGCGACTCATGATCTATTTGGTCCCAATTCCAATGAATTTGTACAAGCTATTACATCTGTTTACAGTTCAAAAGATAAAGGGAAAAACTGGGAAAGAATAGCGGTTATAAATGGGCAGTTTTGGTCGAAGCCCTTTCTATATCAAAACCAGCTTTATCTTATAGGGACAGATAAACACCATGGAAATGTTATCATCAGAAGATCTGTTGACGGAGGAAAGAGCTGGACAAGTCCTGAGGATTCCAGATCCGGGTTACTGATGGAGGGAGAGTTTCATTGTGCTCCTACTCCTGTAATTTCTCATGAAGGATATTTGTGGAGAGCCATGGAAAGGGCTGATGGCCCTATCAAAAAATGGGGTAAAAGGTATGGGACTTTCATGATGTCTGTTAAAGAAGGTTCAGATTTGCTTGACGCTTCTAACTGGCGACATACCAATACGTTGGTGTATGATTCAACCTATTTAAATGGAAATTTTGGGGCATGGATAGAAGGAAATGCGGTTGTTTCTCCAGGTAACAACATTTTAAATGTGTTAAGGGTACATCATCCTAAAGATAAATTGAGTGAAAAAGGAGCTCTGGTTAAAATAACAGCAGATGGAAGTAAGAGTCAGTTTGACCCGAATACAGGATTTATCGATTTCCCCGGAGGAGGCAAAAAGTTTAGCATTAAATACGACCCTGTTTCTAAAAGCTATATTTCGATAGCTAATTATGTTCCCGCAAAATACAGAGGTGGCGCAACACAACTAGACAAAATACGGAATACTCAGGCGCTGATATCTTCTACAGATCTTATCAACTGGAAAGTGCATAAGGTATTATTGCATCATGAAGACCCTGTTAAGCATGGTTTTAATTATGTGGATTGGGAGTTTGAAGGAAAGCACCTGGTGTTCTTATCAAGAACAGCTTATCATGATGGAAAAGAAAGCGCTAAAAATTATCATGACGCTAATTTTTTGACTTTTCATACCCTCAGAAATTTCAGGAAATATTTAACAAAAACAATTCATTAAGAAAAATTTATAAGAAGATACGTTATGAAGAGATTTTTTGGGTTATTGCTTTTATTCATATTTACAAATGTAGCTTATTCGCAAGAGCTTCTGGATTTAATGCCCATGCCTCAAAAGGTAGAAAGAAAAGAGGGGAAGTTATATCTTGACAGTAATTTCCGACTTTCTATAAACGGGAATCCAGATGTTAGGTTATATAAAGCAACAACAAGATTTCTAAGAAGGCTGGATGAACAGACCATTGTATGGTTTAAGCAAGATCAGATTACCTCTACGGTAACAGATGCGCGAGCAATATTAAACATAGAAGTCAGTCGTCCGGCTAAAGTTGTTTTGAAAGAAGATGAATCATACAGTATTGCTATCAGCGGAGGGAAAATAAAGGTTAAAGCAACAACAGATTTAGGAGCCATGTATGCATTGGAAACATTGCTGCAATTAGTGCAGGCCGATGAAAAAGGTTTTTACTTCCCTAACATAGAAATAACCGATGCTCCCCGTTTTCCCTGGAGAGGTTTGATGATAGATGTAGTAAGGCATTTTATCCCTTATGAAGTTATCATCAGAAATATTGATGCTATGGCTGCGGTAAAAATGAATGTTCTTCATTTGCACTTGACCGATGACCAGGGGTTTAGAATAGAAAGTAAGAGCTTTCCGAAACTGCATGAAAAAGGTTCGAACGGGAAATACCTGACTCAGGAACAGATCAAAGATATTATAAATTATGCATCAGACAGAGGCATAAGAGTAGTGCCAGAATTTGATATGCCGGGACATGCGTCCAGTTGGTTTCCTGGTTATCCGGAATATGCCAGTGCACAACGGATTTATGAAATAGAAACAAAGTACAGTCATTTTGAGCCGGCACCGACTATGGATCCTACGAATGAAAACCTATACCCTTTCTTAGATCAATTTTTTAAAGAAATGACGGCATTGTTTCCTGATGAATATATTCATATAGGAGGCGATGAAAATAGTGGAAAGCAGTGGGATGCTAATCCAAAAATTCAGGAATACAAACAGCGTCATAACCTGAAGAGTAATACGGAGCTTCAAACTCAGTTTAATCATCGCCTTCAGGATATATTATCCAGGTATAAAAAGAAAATGATGGGCTGGGATGAAATTTTGGAACCGGGTATCTCTAAAGATATTATGATTCATTCGTGGAGAGGCAAAAAATCTCTTAATGAGGCAGCAAAAAAAGGTTATCCTGTAATTCTTTCTCATGGTTTTTATATTGATTTATTACATAGTGCTCAGGATTATTATCTGAACGATCCTTTGTCGGAAAGTAAAGACCTAGCTGCAAATGAGCTGTCTAATATTTATGGAGGCGAAGCTGCGATGTGGACTGAATTGGCAACGGCAGAAACCATAGATTCCAGAATATGGCCTTCTGCGGCTGCAATAGCAGAAAGGCTATGGTCTGCTCAAGAAATAAGGGATGTCAGAGATATGTACAGAAGGCTGGATAAACTCAACAACAAACTAGAGTTCTTAGGAATAGCCCATAAAAAGAATTATGAGGTTATGTTAAAACGATTGGCAAACGGAACAGATATTGTAGCTCTTAAAACTTTGGTGGATGTGGTTGAACCTATGAAAGGCCTTTCGAGAAGAAAGCAGGGCATAACTTATTATACCTATACGCCACTAATGATGGCAGCAGATGCAGCTCGTCCAGATAGTAAGGTTGCCAGAGAATTTTCTTATCTGATAGATGACTTTGTAGCAACATCTGCATCTCATTTAGCAGATAGCATAAAAAGACAGTACCAGATATGGATAGCTAATCACGAAAACCTGAAAAACACCATGCGTCTTGCTCCGGCGACCAGGGAACTGGAGCCCGTATCGGAAAACTTGAAAAGGTTATCTGAGATAGGATCCGGACTTGTGAGCTATTTACAGAAAAAATCAAAGGGTAAGCTCAAAGAAAAAGAGAAGATATCGGAAACACAGCTTAAAGAGTATGGTGCATTTTTTAAAGAGGCGGCTAAACCACGAGCCAATGTTGAATTTGTAGTGCTGATTAAAGCAACAGAAAAATTATTGGATTTAGTGCAAAAGGATAACTAAAAAGCCTTTTTACCCCTAACGGATATTTTAAATGCCCTTTTTGAAGTGATGATAATGTGTTATTTGTTAAAATATATGAAAAATTTAAGTGCTTTTTGTTTTTACTTATTTGTGCTTGCGGGTACATCTGCTTTTGCGAAAAAAACGGAAACTCCACCAGGTACTGTTGTCGCCTATAACCCTGCTTCAACTGGGAAATACCTTGGTTCGCCCAGTATTTGTATACTGCCTGATGGCAGCTATTTGGCAGCACATGATTTCTTTGGAAAAAAGACCTCGGAAGATGAATCTGTTATCTATAAATCTACAGATAAGGGAAAGAGCTGGAAAGAAATTGCCAGATTAAGACAGTTTTGGTCGGCCCTGTTTTTACATAAAGGCAGTATCTATTTTATTGGAACTATACAGGCGCATAACAATTATGTAATCAGGAAATCGACAGATGGTGGTTATACCTGGACAGAACCAAGTACTATTGTGCAAGGTAAATTCCATTGTGCACCAACACCAATTGTAGAACATAACGGACGTTTGTGGCGGGCTTTGGAAGATGCGGAAGGTGGTACAGAATGGCCTAAAAGATATGGCGCTTTTTTAATATCGGCTTCTGTTGACAGTGATTTATTGAAGGCAGAAAGCTGGAAAAGAACACAAACGGCCTGGTATAATGAAAGCTATCTGAATCATGAGTTTAAAGGTTGGCTGGAAGGGAATGCGGTTATAGATAAAAATGGAGAGATGGCAAACCTGATACGGGTACATACTTTAAGTAAAGATAAAGAGTACGCAGCCATTATACATGCTAAAGCCGATGGAAGCATAGCATTTGATGCCTCTAAAGATTTTATTGACCTGCCGGGTGGAAGTAAAAAATTTACGGTCAGATACGATAGTCAGACAAAAAGGTATTGGACATTGGTCAATTACGTACCGGTAGCATATAGAGGAAAAGAACAAATGGATAGGATACGAAATACATTGGTTCTGTGTTCTTCTGCTGATTTAAAGAAATGGGATATGCACAAGGAATTGTTATTTCACCCCGACTATAAAAAACATGGTTTTCAATATGCAGACTGGGTGTTTGATGGAAAAGATATCATCTTTCTTTCTCGTACTGCTTACGATGATCTGAAAGGAGGGGCGCGGAACTTCCATAACACTAATTATATCACCTTTCATCGTATAGACAATTTTAAAAAATATCAAAGAAAGCGCTTAAAGCAATTATAAAATGAAGAATACGTGTTTTTTTATAGTCATGTTTATGATCATGACACAGGGGAGTTATGGCCAAATATTTGAGCAAAAATTTGAATTTTTTAACTACGGAGATAGAATATCCAAATATATCAAGGCTGATGATCCGGGGAACAGTAAATTTACTTATATCAGTAGTAATGGAACCCAGAGGTCTGGAATAATTAATGGGGGATTGTTAAGGTTTGTAAAAACGGGACCAGCTTCGGCTCAACTGGTAAAATCTGGCAAATTCAACGCTAATTCAGATTTTCTATATATTAGCTTCAGTTACCGTATATCGGAAAATGAATCCGTTCACCCGAATGACAAGCAGGCATTTTTTTTCGTAGGGGATGGTTTTTCTAATGATGCAAAGCTACCTGACGACGCTAAAAATGTACATAGTAAATTCTCGTTTCATTATACGGGATCCGGAAAATTTAAGGTGTCTGATAACCAAAATAATTTAAGTGACGAGTTTTCTGGAGAACAGCAAATTACGTTTGTGATAAATAATACGGGTAAGGATCAGTTTTATACAGCCCCAAATAAAAGCAAAGAAAAGTTAGCCAACGATAAATGGGATTTATGGATCGGCGAAAATAAGGTGTTTGATGAAAGAGAGGTGGTGTCGCCAGATGTACCCTTGTCAGGATTTAAGTTTCATGTTCAGGCTCATGCTATTAATGGCATGACAGATTTAGGAAATTTTGTTGTGCACAATTTAGAAACCTTATCTAAGTCTCAACGGAAAAGAGAGATTATAGAAAATTCACAATATGTAGCTTATCGGAAAAGCTTTGTTGCTACCAAAAGATGGTTACAAATTCCGGTGAAAAATAAGGCTACAAAAAGAGGGGTAAGGATAGATGTTGATGGAAAGTGGTTTAGGAATTTTTCTGTAGAGTTGGCCAATGAAACTCCCGACTGGTATGCTTATGTGGATATCAATGAAATTAAGGGGAAAGCTTTTACGATGTCTGTAGATTCGCTGCCGTTTAATTCGTCTGCTTTTGCCAATATTAAACAGCTGGATGAAAAACCTAAGGATGAATTGTTGTACCACGAAAAATATAGAGGTCAGATACATTATTCTGTGAAAAATGGGTGCAGTACAGATGCTAATGGAATGACTTTTTATAATGGAGAATATCATTTGTTCTATCAGCATAATCCTTATGGTACCAGATGGGGAAATATGCACTGGGGACATGCGGTATCTAAAGATCTGGTACATTGGAAAGAGTTGGATATAGCTATTTATCCTGATGAGTTGGGGGACCCGTTTAGCGGAGGAGGAGTGGTAGATGTGGGAAATACCAGCGGACTTTCTAAAACAGGAAAGGATCCAATGATACTTTATTACACGGCAACGGGCATTCCGCGTACCCAGACTTTAGCATATTCTACTGATGGAAGAACATTTGAAAAATTGGGACGTTCGGTATTAAAGGGGGTAAGTCCTTTTAATAGAGATCCAAAAGTGTTGTGGCACGAACCAAGCAAAAAATGGATAATGGTATTATATGTGGAAGAAAAAGGTGAATTGCATACTATGCGTTTTTTTAACTCTACCAATATGATTGATTGGGAAGAAACTAGCGTTTATGTAGGTGGGAAAGGACAAGACCGTTATATGTATGAATGCCCTGAATTTTATGAATTACCAGTAGAGGGCAATCCAAATGAAAGAAAATGGATACTTGTTTGTGCAGACGGACAGTATGCTATTGGTACATTTAACGGAAGAGAATTTAAAGCGGAACAGGAGCGACTGCAGAGCGTAATAGGAAAAGGCTATTATGCCAGCCAGCAGTTTAGTAATGAACCGAAGGGAAGAAAGGTAGAAATGGGCTGGTTCCGTACCAATACCGATCAGGTGAATATGAACTTTAGCCAGTCATTTAGTATTCCAATGGAAATAAAATTGGTGCGTACCTCTCAGGGACTAAGGATTGTTAGAATACCTGTAGAAGAGTTTAAATCCTTGAGAAAGGAACATTCTACTTATAAGAATGAGGTTATTTCCAGGTCTTTAACTAAGGATATCCGATCTGAGGTTTATGAGCTGGAGGCAATTATACAACCACAACAGGCAAGTCAGCTGACGATTAACATCAGAGGGGTGATTTTTACTTATATGCCATCTTCCGGGAAGCTTGTCTATAAGGATCAGACGATAGACCTGCCACTAGAAAATGGAAAGTTGAAGATTCATGCTTTTGTAGATAAAGCAAGTGTGGAATTATTTGTAAATGATGGTTTGGTATTTATCCCCGTGAATGCAAATCTGGATGCTAGAAATACCAGGCTGGTATTTAACACTACAGGTTCAGAGGCTTTAGTAGAGCAATTGGATGTTTATAAATTAGAGAGTATCTGGTAAGTAAGATAATTAAGTTTAGGGTCTGTGAAAGATCTGTTTTAGAAAAGGTTTTGCTGTTTTTAATGTAATAACACTGAAGCTACTACAATAGTCATCAATATATCTGCGTCCAGGTTTCTGTAAAGATATTCCTTAACAAAACGGCTTGATTTTACCATGTGACTGTTTACCGTAGCAACAGTTATGCCCATTAAACGGCTTACTTCTTCGTAGCTCTTCCCTTCCAGTTTACACAAGGTAAATACTTGTTTACCCTGGGGGGGAAGTTTCTCAATAGCTTCTGTCAATATTTTTTGAGTTTCCCGGGCTTGAAAAACTTCTTCGGTATGTAAATAATAGTCAACAGCATTTACCATTAAACTGTTAAGTAATTGCTTGTCTCTTGCAACTTTACGTAAATAATCATATACCAGATTATGGGCTATGGTATATAAGAAAGATTTAAAGGATTTTTCAGGATCGATCTCTTTTCTTTTTTGCCATATTTTTATAAAAAGATCCTGTGAAAGCTCTTCTGCGATTTCTTCTTCCTTAACAATAAACAAGATTTTTTTGTAGACAGGTTTGATATAGATTTTATAAAGTTCGTTAAAAGCAGTTTCGTTACCAAGGTTTAATAACCTGATAAGCTCTTTCTGGCGAACTTCTTCTAAAACTGTCATGTTTTGTTTTTACTTAATTTAATAATGGCAGCATAAATTTATAAATATTCTTTTCAAATATCCTAAATGTAGGTTTTAATAGTAAAGACGGTTGGTGAAAAATGAAAGTTTGTATCGACGAAAAATCTGATTATATTATTTAATATTCATGTTTCAACCCTGTCTCTTGAAATGAATAATTGAGTAGCAGGGCAATTTATCTTACTAAATATAAATCATTATATTTGAGTAAGTGTTGATACAAACTCGAAAAATATGCTTACGGTAAACATAAACGACAGTCATTTGGAAAAGCGTATTGCAGAAAAAGCTCGTTTGATAGGTAAGAGCACACAAGAGCTGGTAAAAGATCTGCTTGCCGATGCTTTACTTGCAGGTAATGAGGGGTTGGATTATCAAAAGCTAAATCCTAAAGAACATGGCTATCTGATTGATACAAATGGAGAGGAAGATATCGTTGCAGAAGAAACAGTTTTGTTTTCACATGTAGAAGATACGGCTGCATTCGTCGATAATCTCCGTAAAAATACCTGGCGAAAATCATGATATTGATTGATACATCTGTTTTAATAGATTTTCTAAAAAGAAAAACAGATGCAGTTACTTTTATAGAAAGAGAGGGAAAGCAGAATCTTGCAATAAATACTGTAATCGCTATGGAGCTTTATCAGGGAGTGCTTAATAAGGCTGAGCTTCTGATGATCAAAAAAGAATTGCAGGGATTTTTTATGCTGCCCATCAATGAGAAGATAGCAAATCTGGCTTTGCAGCTATCACAAAAATATGCACTCTCTCATCATATAGGTTTATCTGATACCTTTATTGCAGCTACAGCTTTAATTTATGATATTGAACTAAAGACCTATAACCTTAAAGATTTTCAATTTATTCCAAATATTAACGTATCAAATTTTTTGGTATAGGTTATATAGGACCCTGTCTAAGGTTTATCTAATAATTTGCCTATGCTTTTGAGAGTTCTGATTTTCCGGATCTCGGGATAAGTTGTTATGTTTTCTTGAGGCAGACGTGGTGTTATCTTTTAAAACGAGGTTATAAATATTCTTATAACATAAATTCAAGCAGATTTTACAATTATTTATAAAATATCTTATTGATTATCAGTTGTATGTGTTTTATTTTGATTTTTTTTAAAATAAGACTCAATGTAAATTCTGTCCCAAGCGTATCAGTTATAGAAAGGCATATTATAAACCAATGATCAGGCTAAAAGAACTTTTTAATAAATATTTGATGGATGAGTGTACAGCAGAAGAAATAGGTCTGCTGTTCGGGCATTTTAGTGAAGCGAAGGACGAGAGTATGCTGAAAAAGCTTATCGCCGATGCACTTGATCAGATTCCTTACAATGGAGAAGAGGAAATTTTGTCGGATCAGAAGGTTCTTGATATGTATCAAAATATCCAACGGCAAATAAAAGAGGGTAATAAAGTGTCGCATTTATGGCGTAAAATAGCGGTAGCGGCTTCTGTTTTGGTGTTTATGTCATTGGGTATATATCTCTTTTTAGCCAGTCAGCAATCAGTACCACAAACAGAGAACCTGGTTAGTCAGGACGTATTATCTGACGGAAATAATAAAGCGGTGTTAACACTGGCAGACGGAAGTAAGATCATACTTGAAGATATCGAAAATGGAGTAATAGCCAATGAAGGTGCTTCAGAAATAAGCAAAACCAGCGAAGGACAATTGGTGTATAACACAGACCGCTTAGCAAAAGATAACAACATAAAGTATAATGAAATAGCTGTGCCAAGAGGAGGAGAGTATCGTATTGTGCTGCCTGATGGTACAAAGGTTTGGCTTAATTCATCTTCTGCCTTAAAATATCCTGCTCAATTTATAGGTCAGGAAAGAAGTGTAGAATTAATAGGTGAAGGTTATTTTGAAGTCGCTAAAAATACGAAGCAACCTTTCAAAGTAAAAGTGAAAGATATGGAAGTACAGGTTTTAGGAACACATTTTAATGTTTCAGCCTATCAGGATGATACTTCTATTATTACCACACTTTTGGAAGGTTCGGTTAATATATCAGGCAAAACAAGTCACGCAAAGTTAAAACCGGGAGAGCAATCAGTTTATGCTAACCATAATATTGAAGTGTCTGCAGCGAATATAGAAGAAGCGATAGCCTGGAAAAATGGTTATTTCAGATTCAATAACGAAGATATAGAAAGTATTATGAAAAAAGTATCTCGTTGGTACGATGTGGAAGTAGAATACAGGGGAGATGTCAAGGGGAAAACGTTCTGGGGAACATTCTCTCGTACAAAGAGTATATCTGAACTGCTTGCCAATCTTGAATTAACAGAATCTATAAAATTTAAAATAGTTCCGGGGGATGCCTCTGGTAAAGGAAGGAGGGTAATTGTTATGCAATAGCAGCTATTGTAGCTATAACAGTTAACCAAAATAAACCGGGAGCGTTAGCTCCGCCCCTGGTTTAACAGTTTGTAACTGTGACGTCTGGTTAACAAATCAAATTGTTTCGACACAATCATTTTTATTAAACCAACATTCAAATGTATAAAAAAAACACGGCATTTATATGCGGGGTATTTTCCTCTGTGCCCTATAAACTATTGCTGATTATGAAGCTTACTTTTATATTATGGATGATAGCCTTTATGCAGGTTAGTGCTGCAGGTTACTCACAAAAAGTTAATATAAAATTAAAGAATGCTTCTTTGGAAGAGGTCATTAACCAGCTGCGGAAACAGACTGACTATGACTTTCTATGTAATTCCGAGGTGTTTGCAGGACTTAAACCCGTTACACTTAATGCCATCAATAAGGATGTTCAGCAGGTTTTAGACGAATGCTTTATCAGTCTTCCCCTTAAATATAAAATCAATAACAGGACCATAGTTATAATACGTAAAGAAGAACCTGTAAAATCTCAGCAACCTCCTGTAATTAAGGTAAGTGGTAGGATAACCGACGAGAAAGGTGAACCCCTTCCGGGTGTAAGTGTAAGGGTAAAAGGCACTGCTACCGGAACAGTATCTAATGCAGAGGGGAATTATGCTATTTCTGTAAAAGATGATGCCGTACTTACTTTTTCTTTTATTGGATTTGTTCTTCAGGAAGTGAAAGTCACCCAAAGAAAGGTCATCAATGTTGCCATGAAATTGCAAAATACAGGTCTTGATGAAATTGTGGTGATTGGTTATGGAGAGGTTAAAAGAGGAGATATGACCGGATCTGTAGGGGAAGTTAAGGTAACGGATTTACAAAA
Source organism: Pseudopedobacter beijingensis (assembly GCF_042678145.1). Taxonomy (NCBI): domain Bacteria; kingdom Pseudomonadati; phylum Bacteroidota; class Sphingobacteriia; order Sphingobacteriales; family Sphingobacteriaceae; genus Pseudopedobacter; species Pseudopedobacter beijingensis. The sequence goes on from NZ_JBHUDG010000002.1 coordinate 89,342, forward strand.
AGCTCCTGTACCTACTTTTGAACAAGCCCTGGCCGGACGTATTGCCGGGGTCCAGGTAATGTCTAATGAAGGACAACCGGGGGCAGGAATAGATATTGTGATTAGAGGAGGAAACTCATTGACACAAAGCAATTCTCCTTTGTATGTGGTGGATGGTTTCCCGATAGAAGATTTTTCCAGTTCATCACTAAATCCCGAAGATATTGAAACCATTTCTGTATTAAAAGACGCATCGGCGACAGCTATTTATGGTTCAAGGGGGGCAAATGGTGTGGTAATTATAGAAACCAAGAAGGGTAAGATAGGACCGCCGCAAATAGCTTATCATGGATATTTTGGCATTCAGGAACCTACTAAAAGAATGAAGATGATGAACCCTTATGAGTTTGTCAAATACCAGTATGAATTGAGTCCCGAAGGTACAGAAAAGCTTTATTTCCAAAAACCAGGAAAGGCTCTTGACGACTATAAAAATTCAGAAAGTATAGATTGGCAATCACTGTTATTCAGAACAGCAGCTATGCATAATCATAATATTTCTGTCAGAGGTGCAACAGATTTTACAAAGTATTCTTTCTCCGGGTCGTTAGTGGATCAGGATGGAATTGTTATTAATTCGGGTTTTAATCGGGTACAAACCAGAGCTATTGTAGAGCAAACAATTAGTAAAAAGCTAAAGGCCAATATAAATATTAACTATGCTAAAGATAAGAATTATGGTTCTCTGGCTTCTGAAATGAAATCGAGTTCAAATTCTTATGCTTCTTATCTGATGTACCGTATTTTGGGGTATAGACCTGTGGCTAATGAAACAGATATTATTAACGAGTTGATTGACCCTGAAGATGAAAATGCGCTGTTTTTGATGAATCCGCTTATTTCAACTAAAAATGAAATCCGTCAGGAAACAAGATCAGACCTGTCTATCAATTCGGGATTAAATTATAATATTACCAATGACCTTACATTTAATGTAAGAGGCGGGTATAATCAAAGATTTACCAAAAGTCAAGTACTCAATAATTCACAAACGTATAAAGGCTTCAAATCAAATTGGAATCCAAATGGAGCTAATGGTACTTATGGAGACATAGAATTAAATACCTGGGTAAATGAAAACAGGCTTACTTATAAAAAGAGATTAAATAAGGATCATTATTTTGATGTTACTGCTGCTTTTACATTGCAAGGTACTACTCTGGAAAACTTTGGTTTTGAAACAGATAGGATAGTTAACGAGGAATTGGGAGTGAGAGCTTTAGATTTTGGTACTCCTAAAAGTGTAAAGTCTGTATTATCTAAAAATACATTAATGTCCTATTTAGGAAGAGTTAACTATAATCTAAAGTCCAAGTACTTATTTACAGCCTCATTAAGGGCAGATGGTTCGTCTAAATTTGCACCAGCTAATAGATGGGGTTTCTTTCCTTCAGGAGCTTTTGCCTGGCAAATGGGCAGGGAAGACTTTTTGAAAAGTTCACGACTGATTAATGACGCAAAACTACGCGTAAGTTATGGTATTACCGGTAATAATAGGATAGGTGATTTTGGTCGTTTTCAGACATTAAATATTGCAGATTATTATTCTTTTGGTAACGAAGAACCATATTATGCAGCAGCGGTTAGCAGTATGGGGAATCCAAACTTGAAATGGGAAAAAACAGCTCAGTTAGATATAGGTTATGACATTTCGCTGTTAAAGAACCGATTGAATTTTACAGTGGATTTTTATAACAAAAATACCAGCGATTTATTGCTGAATGCGAATGTTCCGTTAGCTACAGGGTTTAATGCGGTATTTAAAAACGTAGGGAAGGTTAGAAACTCGGGATTGGAATTTTCTGTAAATACCATCAATATCCAGAAAAAAGACTTTTCTTGGGAATCTTCATTTAATATCAGTTTTAACCAAAATAAGATACTGAAACTTTCAGAAGGTCAGTCTCATATGTTATCCTGGGTGCCTTTTACCGGGGACTACAATGGTTCTTTCTCTTATATAGCACAAGTAGGCGGACCAGCGTCAGCATTATATGGTTATGTGTGGGATGGAAATTATCAATACGAAGATTTTGATTTAATAGGTACATCTTATGTTTTGAAAAAGGGTGTCTCTACAAATGGTAATACCAATGTACAACCCGGTGATATTAAATATGTGGATTTTAATAGGGATGGTACGGTAAACGAAAAAGATATGGTGATAATAGGAAGGGCCTTACCTATACATTTTGGAGGGTTTAACAATAATTTTACTTACAAAGGATTTAGCTTAAACGTGTTTTTTCAGTGGAATTACGGTAATGATATTATCAATGCTAACCGATTGGCCTTTGAAGGAAATATGGCGAATAGGGTAAATCTAAATCAATTTGCATCTTACGAAAACCACTGGACTCCAGATAATCCGACAAACGAAAATTTTAGAGTAGGTGGTTTTGGACCAAAAGGAAGGTATTCTACCAAAATTATAGAAGACGGTTCGTTCCTAAGGTTAAAAACAGTACAGTTGGGTTATGCATTTCCTAAGAAAATGAGAGGGAAACTAAAATCACTGGAAATATATGGTGCCGCCCAGAATATATATACATGGACAAATTACACCGGATATGATCCGGAGGTATCTGTAAGGCATTCGACGTTAACACCAGGTTTTGATTATTCTTCCTATCCCCGAAATCTGACGGTAACAGCGGGTGTAAAAGCTAATTTTTAATAAAAAATCATTAAAGAAATGATAAAGAAGATATTGTTTATTCCACTTTTTGCATGGGTGCTGATAAGTATCTCATCCTGTACCGGTTTTCTGGATGTAAAACCAGATAATTACGTGGCATCTACGGAGAACTATTATAAAAACAAACAGCAGTTAGATATTGCGCTTAGAGGTGTGTACGCCATTCTTGCCGAAACTTTTACTTATGGAAATACGATGCTGGGTCGCATGGGCTTAGAAGCTGATGAGGGATTTATGCATTTTCCAACAGATAATGGAACCATGGGGTACTATGTTGTAAATACTACTGACGACAAAATACTTAATCATTGGAGAGCATTGTACAGAGGTATAAGCAGGGCAAATCTGTTACTTAAAAATATTGATAATCCAGAAATTGATATTGAGGCCACAGAAAGAAGTAATATCAAAGGACAAGCACTTTTTTTAAGAGGTTATTACTTTTTTATGCTGGTAAGCAGGTTTGGCGGAGTTCCATTGGTTTTAGATCCACCGGTTTCCAGTGAAGACGAATATACTCAATTACCCCGTTCTACAGCACAGGAGGTTTATCAGCAGGTACTTTCTGACATGGAGCAGGCGGCAGATTTAGTTGAAGATATCAAAATAGTAAAATCGGCAGGAAGGGTGAGTAAATCAACTGTATGGGGAATACTATCAAGGGTTAACCTGTATATGGCCGGATATCCGTTAAATGAAACAGCTCGATATCAGGAAGCCGCTAAATGGGCTAAAAAGGTTATTGATCTCGATTTTCATCAACTTAATCCATCTTATGAACGCGTATTTATCAATTATTCTGCAGATGAATATGATAAAGAAGAAAGTATATGGGAAGTTGAATTTTGGGGAAATGGAACTGGTATTTATAGTACAGCAGGAGGTGCTGTAGGAATTATTAATGGCATTGCTTATTCGGCGACCGGAACTGCAAGTTGGGGATTTTCGCAAGGAATGGTAAGACCACACCCCTGGCTTTATAGATTATATGATGCCAATGATTTAAGACGTGATTGTGCCATAGCTCCATATAAATATACAGACGCAGGAAAAGAAGCTTTTTCGCCAACAAGTTTGATTATAGAAAGGTTTTGCGGGAAATTCAGAAGAGAATATGAAAAGGTATTTCCAAAAACGACTACACAAACTCCACAGAATTTTCCTTTACTGCGTTATGCAGATGTGTTGCTGATGTATGCAGAGGCCATTAATGAATCGGAAGGAAACCCTGAAAACGCATTGAAATTTATCAATCAGGTGCGAAGAAGAGCAAAAGGTATTGATGTTAAAGGCAATAATACGTCTGCAGATTTACCAACAGGTACATCTTATACCGTATTTAAGGCAGAGCTAAAAAATGAAAGAGCGAGGGAGTTGTGTTTTGAATCCTTAAGAAAGAATGACCTTGTACGCTGGGGAGACTTTTATACCAACATGAAGCAGAGGTTAACAGAGGCTCCTGCCGGGACCAATACGCTTTATGTTTCTATGCGTAATTATTATACTAACGTGACACCAAGAGATGTAATATGGCCAATTCCTTCGTATGAAATGGGAGTCAATCCTAACCTGGTTCAAAATGAGGGATGGTAATGTCTATTCAGGAAAATCATAAACTTAAATGAAGTTATCATGTATAAAAAGATAAAGTGTTTCATAGGGGCTTTAGCAATTCTTGGAGTTATAGCTTCATGTTCTAAAGACTTAAAAATAGATTCACCGGATTTTAGTGTGTCTGTTCTGAATAAAACAGTGAAACAAGGTGACACTGTGAGTTTTAATTTAATGGGAAATCCCAACATCATTACTTTTTATTCGGGCGAATTTGGTAATGATTATGCCTATATAAATCGTGATAGTATAATTGATATCAGAGAACTTAATCTTTCTTTTCAGAATCAGGTTCGTGGGCAAGGAGGTACAGAACCATTATGCCAGGATGATCAGTTTCATGTACTGGTTACTAATGATCTTGATTTGGCAGGAGCAACCAAAGAAGATTCTGTACAGCGAATAAAAAATGCTGTTTGGAAAGATTTAACGAATAAATTTACATGGAGTCCATTAAACTGTTTAAGTACCAATCCGTATATTTCATCGGGTACAGTTAATATTGTGGATTCTATTGTGAAGAATAAAACCACTTATTTTGCATTCAGGTATACCAACAGACCAAATAATAATCAAACAGGAAAATCGGCAATCTGGAGATTTCAGGCTTTAAACCTTACATCGGTTACAACATCTGGGAACACTACGTTGATGACTCAGGGAAATGCCGGATGGAAACCTGTTTATGAGGGTGGTATAGCGGCATGGGGAACAAATCCTGTCCCATTTGAAATCTCGACAACTTCTTACGCAGTAACTATGAGGGGATTAAGAACTGCGACAGAAACTAATCAAATGTGGTGTTTAAGCAACTCCTTTATTATTACAGATAAGAATGTGGGTAGAAACCCCGGTGTAGGTATCAAATCTCTTACAGATGTACCTCTTACTTCATACAAATATATCTATAAAAAAGCCGGAACCTATAATGTGGTCTTTATTGCTACCAATGCAAATAAAGATGGAATGAAAGAAAATATACAACGATTACAAATTATAGTAGAGCCATAATCATATAAATAAAATATTTAAGATGAGAAAGTTGAGGAATACAATTATAGTGTTCTTAAGCTATTTTATTGCCCAAGGGAAAATAACAATAGCACAATTTAGTTTACCTAAACCATTGAAATATGAAGAGTCTACCATTTCGGATTTTGGTTTTGGATTAGACTTAAAACCTACTGTTTTGCCCAATGGAGATTTACTGGTAAGTATCTCTCTGCTTGGTGGTGGATTTTATACCTGTAAATTTTTAGGGAAAACAGAAGATGGCTCTTTATTGTACGACAGGCCTGTAAAGCAGGAGAGTTTTAGTAAGGAGTATGGATTAAGCAGAGCAATTTATGTAGATGGAAATCAGCCTGAATATTTCTTTACGGAGAAAAAAACAAAACGTTGGGTACATGTACAATTTGCGAAAGAAGATAACCTGACGGTAATGAAAACAACACCTGTGACCGTGGGAGGTAATCCTTTGATTGGTGATTTTACGATTATTAAAAATCGGGAAGGGACGTTTTTGGTGAAGTATTCTTATGTAAACGAAGGCAAATCTTATTGGCCGGGAGGTAAAAATCCATGGGTATATCCATCAAATCCGGAAATTGGATTTAATAAAGGGTTTGATGCAAAGGGAAACTGGAAAGGAGAAAAGACAAAAGCGCAGTTTAGTTATGCCGAGATTGTTAGCAAAGATAACTGGGAGTTTGGAGCCTATCAGAAAGTACTATCTAATAATCAACCTCTAACATTGGAGTTTTACCAAAGTCCCTCAAGAATATTCGAAGTAGAAGTATTGGGTAAAAAAGAACAGCAGATTTTACTTACATGGGATGTAGATAAGGTTACATTGTACGAAACGGCTTTATTAAAGGGGACTTTAAATTTCTTCGAAAAAAAACTACCTAAAGGGATTTCTGAGAGAACAAAGGAGCTTTATAGCGGTGCAGATATAAGTTCTACACAACCTGTTTATAAAGATTTAGCTGCAAGGCCTGGATTTATAATGGGGGGAAATCCCGGAATTTTAATCGAATACTACTTTGATAAAAAAGCATCCGAATGGAAACAAAGGCCCGTGAAAATGAAAGGAGGAGATTTGCATATCCAGACACTGGCAGCTCCGCAATGGATTGATTGGGATGGAGATGGTATAGCCGATATTATTGGTGGCGACTCATCGGGCTTTATATGGTTCTTTAAAAATACAGGGACAGATGAAACGCCTGTATGGAAACCAGGAGTAAAGTTAGAAGCAAAGGGTAAAGTCATTCAGCATCAGGCAGGATTAACAGGATCAATACAAGGTCCTAACGAAAAACGATGGGGTTATGTGCAACCATTTGTTGTGAATTGGGATAATGATGGTTTATTGGATATTCTTTGTAATGATGTAAAAGGCGAGTATACAGTCTATAAAAATATAGGAAGCAAGCAAAGCCCGAAATTAGCAGAGGCAATAGCATTGGAATATACTGGTAAACCTTTTAGAGCTGCATGGAGAAGCAAACCCGGCGTAATCCCTTCTCATTATCTTTCCTCGAATTTCCAATCAGAACAAATGCTCGCTATTAACGGTTCGGGGATATTGTGTCGTTATGCTAGGGAGAGAACCAATGCCGATAAATTGACAGAAGAAATTCCATTAAAATGGGAAAATGGAGAAAATATACGCATAGTAGGTTTTGCCGGACATGAAGGCAGAGCTACATTAAGTGTATGCGATTATAACCGTGATGGAAAATGGGATATTCTGTTTGGGCAGGGTATTCACATGTTCCAATCCAAAGAAGTAGAAGAAGCCAAACCTTATGCAACAGCTTATGTGCTTATAAATAAAGGGACCAATGAAAAACCTGTTTTTGAAAGGCCAAAAGTAATTTGTCAGGAAAATGGAGAGCTTATAAATATGGACAGACATGGTTGTTGGGTAAGTCCTGTATTAACAAAAGAGGGATTTGTGAAAGATATTCTTGCGGGTGGTGAGGATGGAAGATTTTACTTGTTTAAAAATCCAAAAACCTGCGAGTGATCATAAAATCTCATTCGATTATAAACTTAAAAAATAAATTAAAGATGAAAAAAAACAGACTAAAACAAATTGGTGTAATAATATTGGCTTCTGTCGGTATTGTAAAAGTTTCGTTGGCGCAGTCGCTAGCGGAAACATCACCCGGTTCAACACCGGGAAATACAGGTACTGTGAAATTTATGTACGGGGGAAATGAGGTAACTTATAGTACTGTAAGGGCAAAGGATGGTAATATATGGTTACAGCAGAATTTAGGATCCTCTAAAGTGGCAATCAGTCAAAATGGAGATGTTAATGCCGAGGGAGATTTATTCCAATGGGGACGTTGGGATGACGGACACCAAACAGGAGCAACGCAGGCAGAAAATATAACAGCAAATCTTAATCCTAATAATCCAGCAGGATTAAATAAGACAGGAAACAATCCCTTTTACTATAAAGGCTCCTCTGGCAATTTGTGGTGGGTAAGTGGTGTTGTCACGGACAAGGCAGAAGCAGGTAGTCCTGATGATGTAACCGCAACAAATGGTTGTGACCCATGTAAAAAACTAATGGGAGGAGATTGGAGGTTACCCACACAAGCAGAGTGGGATGCGGCAATAATAGCAGAAAATATAACCAATGCAAATACGGCATTTACCTCCAGTCTGGTAATACCTGCAATAAAACCACGAGATGCAACTACAGGAAATCGTCTGACTAATTATAATACAGTAAGGTATTGGTCTGGTACAGCAGGTAGTGGAGGCGGAGCTTTTGTTCTTAATCTTGGTTCATCAGTAGCCAATACAACCAATATTTCGAGAGCACAGGGGTATGCTGTTCGTTGCATTAACAAACCAGTGACCACTCCCGTCGGCTTTATAAACTTTAAGGGTAAAGGCGGTACGTTGGGTATAAATCTAGAATGGACAATAGCCTCAGAATATAATAATGCTTATTATACAGTTGCACATTCCGGTGATGGGGTGTTTTTTAAAAACCTGACAGATGTAACAGGAAAAGGAAATTCATCAGTAAAGCAAATCTATACGTATGTACACCGCAACCCTGTTTCTGGAGTGAATTATTATAAATTATCTCAAACGGATTTAGACGGAACATACAGAGAACTTTCAACTATTCTGGTTGCAGATAAAGGGCCAGGAGAAGAAGTAATCATGGTCAAGGCCACGGATCAGTTTGTTAATGTATTGTTGACAGGTTTTGAGTTTAAGCCCAGAAAAATTACTGTTTCTTCTATTACCGGTCAAAATATATATGCAGGCAAAATCAATGATGATAATATAACATTTCCATTAGTCCTTAAAAAGGGTGGATACGTTATCAGGGTAGATTTTGAAGATAATACGTTTAAAATGGTGAAATTTATCAAATAAACAGACTTTAAGTATATCATGTTATGAAACTCATTAAGATAAGTCTGATTGCAATTTCGGTATGGATAACGATACATTCGTCCAGGGTATATGCCATAGGGAAAGTAATGGATGGTCAGGTGTTGGCAGGTCCTCCCTGGCTAAGCGAAGTAAAGTATCAGGATGCGGCAACAGGTGTTTTTCTAGGAAGTCCCAGTTTACTTAAATTATCCAATGGTGATATTCTGGCGTCTCATGACTATAATGGGACAACTTCAAATACTACAGGAGTTTACCGTTCGCAGGATAATGGAGCTACCTGGACTCATATCACGGATATTACAGGGCTATTTTGGGCAAACCTTTTCGAGCATCAGGGGAATATATATTTTTTAGGAACGAATGCCGGTACTGGTGTTACCTCGCGTACCATTGTTATTTGCCGTTCTACGGATAATGGTGCTACCTGGTCTGTTCCGGTAACACTTTTTGACGAAGATATACCCAATCAGCCAGTTAGGTATCACGGCGCTCCCACACCTGTGGTAAAGCATAACGGTCGGTTATTTAGAGCTTTTGAAGCATTGGATACACAATTTCAATGGGCAAGAGGATACAGAGCTTTTGTAATATCTGTAGCAGAAAATGCAGATCTGATGGTTCCTGCCAATTGGACAATGAGTACAAAAGTTGCTTATAATGCGGGATGGGATCCCTCCGGATCGGATCCGACAACAACAGGGTGGATAGAGGGAAATACAGTCGTAGATCCATTAGGGAAACTGTTGAATATAATAAGGGTTAATTCTGTTCCCTACATAGATAAAGCGGCGATTATTAGAATTAGTGACGATGGAAATTCCGCCACTTTTACTCCTGACGATTTTATAGATTTTCCTGGCGGTCTGCATAAATTTGTTATCCGTCCCGATACGGTTACCGGCATTTATCTGGCAATGGTTAACAATAATACAAATACCGCCTATCCGCAACAGCGAAATATATTGTCTTTGTATGGTTCTACAAATTTGCGCAATTGGCATTATATAAAAACGCTGATGGAAGATGATCAAGGGTTGCCATTTTCTGTTTCTGTTGCAAAAACTGGCTTTCAATATCCAGATTGGCATTTTGATGGAGACGATTTGATTTATCTGGTACGAACATCTTACGATGGAGCTTATAATTACCATAATGCCAATAGGGTTACTTTTGGAAGGTTAGAAAATTTTAGAAATTACCTGACGGCATTCCCTTCAGATCCACCCGTGACACCACCTCCCTTAGAAAAAGTTCCTGATTCTGTTGAGGGAAGTACAGGTTATGTTCGCCTGGTATATCATAACAATGAAGTGGTATACACCACCGTAAGGGCAAAAGATGGTAAGGTGTGGTTACAACAAAATTTAGGTTCGTCAAATGTGGCTACTGATCGGGTCACAGATCAGGCTTCGTGGGGGGATCTGTTTCAATGGGGACGTTGGGACGACGGACATCAATATAGATCGGGAGCAACAACATCAAGCATACCTCCATCCCCAAATAATCCCTCAGGTTTAGGAATTACAGGTTTAACCCCGTTTTATTTTAACTCAACAGCCACGAATAGATGGTGGGGTGGAGGAATGGCTACAGATAAAGTTGAAGCGGCATCCCCAAGTGATATTTCGGCAACAAATGGCTGTGATCCTTGTAAAAAGCTATTGGGTGAACAGTGGAGATTACCCACTATACTTGAATGGGAAAACCTAAGGGATACAGAGGGAATCACCAATAATACAACGGCATTTAATTCTAATCTTAAAATTCCTTCAACCACTTTTCGTGATGGCTCAACAGGGGTGTTGAACACCAATACCAATACAACCAGATTTTGGTCATCTACCGCAGGAGCGTCGGGAGGGGCTTATTTGCTTAACCTGGTTAGCACTGGTGCAACCACTCTTAATGTTAGCCGGAGCAATGGGTATGCTGTAAGGTGTATCAGGATAGTAGAAAGTACCACTCCTGTTGGTTTGATAAATTTTAAAGGAAATAACAGTACGTCTGGCATCGAATTAGAATGGGCTGTGGCTCCTGAAATTAATAATGCTTATTATACGATTAAACACTCCAGAGATGGTGTGTTTTTTTATAACCTGACAAATATATCAGGAAGGGGGAACTCTCTGGTTCGGCAAACTTATGCATACTTACATGGCAACCCTGGTTTAGGTACTAATTACTATAGATTATCTCAAACGGATTTAGATGGAAAAACTAAAGAGCTCTCCACTATTTTGGTTACGGGTAAAGTTCTGGAAAAACAAGAAGTTGTTATCCGTACTACAGATCAGTTTGTTCATGTGCTGTTGGTTGGTTTTGCATCCAAACCAAAGAAAATAGCCATTTCTTCCATTTCCGGTCAAAATATTTATACCGGTAGAATGGAAGATAAAAGTGTCATGCTTCCCGTGTCTCTGAAAAAAGGAGGATACGTTGCCAGAATAGATTTTGACGATGATACATTTAAAATAGTGAAATTTCTAAGATAGGTATTAACCCGTTTTATGTTAAAACTTGTAATATAATTAATGAAAGCAAACAAAATTATGATGATTATGCTGGCTGTATTGGTACAACTGGCATGTAAAGCCCAAAATAATAAGCCTGGTAATCATCCGGAAGGAAAATTAGGCTGGCAGTTAGGGGCGCAGGCGTATACCTTTAACCGGTTTACATTTACTGAGGCATTGGATAAAATAGCAAGTTGCGGATTAAATTATGTTGAGGCTTATCCGCAACAGGAGATAGGTGGTGGTATAACAGAGAAAATGGATTACCGCATGTCTGAAAGCAGTAAGAAATACTTGAAAAATCTTCTGAAGAAGAAAAATATAAAATTGGTGTCTTACGGAGTAATAAAAACCAAAGATGATAGTGATTGGCGCAAAATATTTGCTTTTGCAAAATCTATGGGTATCAAAACAATCACTTGTGAACCTGAAGAACGCTTGTTACCTGAAATATCTAAGCTATGCGACGAGTTTAAGATAAATGCAGCTATTCACAATCATCCGGATCCTTCTTTTTATTGGAAACCAGAAACAGTACTGAAAGCTATTGATGGAAAGAGCAAAAGGTTGGGAGCCTGTGCCGATATAGGACATTGGGTACGGTCGGGTTTAGATCCTGTGGAAAGTCTTAAAAAACTAGAAGGTAAAATATACCAGCTACATTTTAAAGATTTAAACGAGAAAGGGAATAAGAAAGCTCACGATGTACATTGGGGAACGGGAGTTAACAACATAGCAGGCGTAATTGCAGAACTGAAACGTCAGGGATTTAAAGGGATGCTATCAGCAGAATACGAATATAATTGGGAAAACAATGCTCCAGATGTAAAGGCTAGTGTTGATAACTTTAGAAAAATAGTTGCGGAAACAAAAAAATAGATTGTCCAGACAGAGACAAACTTATATTAAGAAATATGAAAGGAATATTTTTAGTAGTACTCAGTTGTATTTATGCTATCAATCTGGAAGCAAAGGTAAAGTTACCTTCGTTTATTTCCTCGGGAATGGTTTTACAGCAAAAATCAAAAGTAGCTATCTGGGGAGTATCAGAAAAAAATAAATCCATAACATTGAAGACCAGTTGGAATGGAAAAACATACTCTGTAAATAGTAGTGAAGCCGGTGATTGGTCTATCCATATCCAAACGCCTAAAGCGGGTGGGCCTTATCGTTTAACAGTAAATGATGGAGATGAGACTGTTATTGAAGATGTTTTGATAGGTGAAGTCTGGATAGCTTCGGGGCAATCTAATATGGAAATGCCTTTGCGTGGTTTCTCTAATCAGAAAATACAGGGTGGTGATGAGTTGATCAAAAATGCTGCAAATAATAATATCAGGTTATTTAAAGGCAGTACAAATTCAAAAGGACTTCTTCAGAAAGATCTAATGGGAAAATGGGAATCTGCTTCCCCTGAATCTGTAACTAATTTTAGTGCTGTAGCCTATTATTTTGCCAATCAATTAGAAAAAGAACTAAAAGTTCCGGTAGGAATTATTCAGTCGGCATGGGGTGGTACTGCTATACAGGGATGGATGAGTCGTGAAAGTTTACAGCCATTTACGAGTGTAAAACCTCCACTAGAGGAAGATAAAACTTTTAGTAATAAAAATACGCCGGTAGGGTTGTTTAATGCCATGATTAATCCATTGATTCCGTATAGTGCCCGGGGATTTATCTGGTACCAGGGAGAACATAATGTTAAAGAACCTGATTTATATGCCCAACTTTTTCCGGCAATGGTAAAAGATTGGAGAAGCAGGTGGCAAAATGATAATATGACTTTTATATATGCGCAGATTGCCCCCTGGGATTATAAAAGTGCAAATTGGAAAGCTCCTTATTTAAGAGAGGCGCAGCTGAAAGCATTAAAAGAAATTCCTCATTCGGGTATGGCGGTATTATTGGATATTGGGGAGGAAAAAGATATCCATCCGGCAGCTAAAATACCAGTGGCAGAAAGATTTTTTAAGCTGGCCATGGCAAAAGCTTATGGTCAAAAGACTCCTTCTTCTGGACCTGTTTATAACAAAATTGAAGTGCAGGCTGATAAGATTAAGTTATACTTTGACCATGCAGAAGGACTTTATTTTAAAAATGGTACTTCAGTAAATTTTGAGATAGCGGGTAAGGATAAGGTGTTCTTTCCGGCTAAGGCAAAAATTCAGAAAGATCACATTATAGTGCAGGCAGTTGATGTAAAGCAGCCAGTGGCTGTCAGATACGCTTTTAAAGGATGGACCGCTGGAGATTTGTTTAATAAATACGGTTTGCCTGCATCGTCATTTAGAACAGATGTCTGGGAAATGGTAAACGACAATAAATAGGAGATGATGAAGCGCAGGGTATTAATTAAAAGAATGTTTTTTCTGAGTACAGGAACTATATTATTGCCATCGCTGTTTTCTTCATGTGCAGAAGATCCTCAATTTAATCTTGATAGGTTAAAGCTTAGTCGAAAGCAAGAGCAATTATTGGAAATACTTACAGAAACTATTATTCCAAAAACGGACACACCGGGAGCTATAGATTTAGGCTTGCCTGTATTTGTTGCTAAAATGGTTAACGATTGCAGTAGCCGGGAAGAGCTTACTTCTTTCAAAAATGGCATGCAGCATTTTCAAGACTTAAAAATTGGAAGTATGCATTTCGAGCATTTATCAGCAAAGGAAAGGTTGGGTGTATTAAGTGGAAATCATCCTGATGAACTGAATGATTTCTTAAAAATAATAAGAGAGCGTACTATAGAAGCATATACTTGTTCGGAATATGTAATGACCGAATTAGTGCCTTACAAATTAGTTCCGGGACCTTTCAGAGGAATAATTAAAATTTAGAAAATGGAGCGGGAAATATACGAATACGATGCTATAGTGATTGGTTCCGGTATATCGGGAGGTTGGGCAGCGAAAGAGTTATGTGAAAATGGATTACAAACTTTGTTACTGGAAAGGGGGAGAAATGTTGAACACCTCAAAGATTATCCTACAACCAGCAATATGCCTTTTGAGTTTGCCCATTTAGGACAATTGACCGATGCGGTGAAACAGGAGAATCCAATTGCCAGTAAATGTTATGCTTTTAAGGAAGATGCCATTCATTTCTTTGTGAAAGATAAGCAACATCCCTATACGCAGACAAAGCCTTTTGATTGGATCAGGAGTTATCAGTTAGGCGGAAAGTCCATAACATGGGGGAGGCAGACCCAACGTTGGAGTGATTTTGATTTTGAAGGACCTTTACGGGACGGATTTGCAGTAGATTGGCCTATTCGTTATAAAGATTTAGCTTCCTGGTATAGCTATGTCGAAAAATTTGTAGGCATATCGGGAAATAAGGATGGTTTGGCAGAACTTCCGGACGGAGAGTTTCTTCCTCCGATGGAAATGACAGCTGTAGAGCAGTATTTTAAAAATAAAATGTCTGTACTTTATGCTGATAGAAAAGTGATTATGGGTAGGTGCGCTCATTTGACCAAGCCTCAGCCAGTTCATCTGGAACAAGGACGAGGTACTTGTCAGACACGTAACCTATGTCAGAGAGGGTGTCCGTTTGGAGGGTATTTTAACAGTAATTCTACAACAATCCCTTATGCACAAAAGACTGGTAAGCTTACGTTAAAGACAGAGTCTGTGGTGCATTCAATATTATATGATGAACATAAAGGAAAAGCTACCGGTGTAAGAGTAATTGATACACTTACTAAGGAAGAGAAAGTCTATTATGCGAAAGTGATATTTGTTAATGCTGGTACCCTTAATACAAATCTTATATTATTAAACTCTACCTCAAATCGTTTTCCTAATGGATTGGGCAACGATAATGATATACTTGGCCAGTATGTAGCTTTTCATAATTACAGGGGAAGGATTACCGCAGAATTTGATGGAATGCTGGATAGCTATTCTGAAGGGAGGAGACCTACGAGTCTTTATATTCCAAGATTCAGGAATTTACATAGACAGGAAACTAACTTCCTCCGTGGATATGCTGCAGGTTTTAAGGCACTACGTATGCAAGAGGCGTTGAAAGGTTTTGGAGAAGATCTTAAAAGTCAGATTCTTGATCGGAAGTATGGTAATTGGGCTATACAGTCTCACATGATGGGAGAAACTATTCCTAGAGAATTTAATAGGGTGAAACTGAACAGAGAAAATACGGATCAGTGGGGAGTGCCTTTGTTAGATTTTGATATTCAATATACTGATAATGAAGAAAAGATGCTCAAAGATTATTTTGAACAGATAGCAGATATGTTTGATAAAGCAGGATTTAAAAATATACAAACTCAGGATGCCCAATGGAATCCAGGATTGGATATCCATGAGATGGGTGGGGTAAGGATGGGAAAAGATGCTAATACATCATTGTTAAACGAATGGAACCAATTGCACCATTGCAAAAATGTATTTGTAACTGACGGAGCTTGTATGACTTCTACGGGAACGCAAAATCCATCATTAACCTATATGGCCTTAACAGCAAGAGCATGTCATTATGCTATTGGTGAGCTTAGGAAAAATAATATTTAATACTCTACCCTGTTGATGTGGGAGGTGTCATACCTCCCGCTATTGACAATAGAAGCTATAGCAGAATACCTGCAATGGAAGCGGAAAGATAAGAAGCCAGGGTGCCACAAATCAGGGCTTTCATGCCTAATCTGGCCAAATCGGCTCTTCTTTCCGGAGCTAATGTACCAATACCGCCAATCAGCATTCCTACACTGCTAAAATTAGCAAAACCACAGATAGCAATACTGACTATTAAAAGACCTTTTTCAGTAATAATGGGAACTTGTTGCGAGGTTAGGTTTTTAAAGGCTATAAATTCATTTATTGTGAGTTTTTGACCTAATAGTGTTGCCGTACTGTTTAAGTCTTCAGAAGGCACTCCCATAGCCCAGGCAAAGGGATAAAATATTTTTCCAAATATCCAGTCTAATGTAATGTTCAGGTCCGGGTTGAAGAGGTGAAAAAAGTTCAACAGACACCAATCTATAAGGGCAATTAAGGCAATAAATCCGATAATCATGGCAATAACATTCATGGCAATCTTAAAGCCATCACCGGCACCATGTGTAATGGCATCTATAAGGTTGGTGTATTCGCTTTTTACTTCCAGCTTTACTTTACCCATGGTTTGTGACTCTTCTGTTTCCGGAAATACAATTTTTGCTATGATAAGTGCTCCCGGGGCGGCCATTAAACTTGCCATAATGAGTTTAGGAGCTAAGTCCATACCTGCTTGTGCACCCATATTAGCATACACAATTAAAATTCCTCCGGCAATGCAGGCTAAACTGCCACTCATAGAAGCTAGTAACTCGCTTTTTGTCATGCCTTTCAGGTAAGGTCTAACCATTACCTGAGCTTCCACCTGTCCTACAAATGCGCTGGCTACATTACTCAGAGCTTCGGCTCCGCTAACTTTCATGAGAACGTTCATTCCTCTGGCTATGAGAGAGACAAGACGTTGCATAATTCCCAAATAATAAAAAATGGCCACCAGGATACAGACTAGAATAATGGTCGCGGTTACGTTAAACGCAAATACAAAAGTATGGGCAATTTCATAGCGTTGAGGCTGTCCATCTGTACCCAGGGTGGCAATTCCTCCGTAAACAAAACCAGCACCAGCTTTGGCAAACTGTTCTATCTTTTGCATGCCTTTTCCCATATTCTGAAAAAAGAATTGTATAGGTTGTACTTTTAGTATAGCAATAGCAATTAGCAATTGCAGTACGAGTCCACTGAAAACCAATCTGTAATTTATTTTCTTCTTGTTATTGGATAATAAGTAGGCGATACCTAAAATGAAGATAATTCCAATAATGCCGTGAAAACGCTGCATATATTTTATGTTCTATAGTTATAGGATAAATATCCCCAAAAAAGACATCCTGAAAATGAATTTTTGGTTAGCTTTATTTAAACTACAAAATTTCGTTCAAAAAAAGAAAAACGGAATATTTTACTCGCTTCGCTTATTTAGCTCATCTCTAATGATAGCCGCTTTTTCGTAAGCTTCAGAAGCAAGGGCTTTTTGTAGCCTTTCCTGTAATTCTTCAGTAGAAACACTATCGAGATTTTCTTTTGATGAAGTGGTAGAGGAAGACGAAGGACTAACTGTCGCACTTTCTTCTATAGAATCTATATTGTCTAGAAAAAGGAAATCGTTACCTTCTATAATAATCCCCGCTGTAGAGAGGATAAACTCGTAAGTATATATGGGTGAGTTAAAACGTACTGCCAATGCAATAGCATCGGAGGTACGGGCATCAATTTCAAGAGTTTTCTCGCCATTGTTACAAATTAACTTGGCAAAGAAAACTCCTTCAATAAGATTGTAAATAATAACTTCTTGGATATTAATGTGGTAGGCATCTGCAAAAGATTTGAAGAGGTCGTGCGTAAGTGGACGGCTTGGCGTCATTTTCTCAATTTCTATAGCAATAGCCTGAGCTTCAAATCCACCAATAATAATTGGTAATCTTCTTCTTCCATTAACTTCGCCTAACACTAATGCATAAGCTCCGGATTGAGTTTGACTATAAGATAAGCCTATGATGTCTAATTTTAATTTCTTCATTTAATCTTTTATCCCCAACACAAAATTAGCTATTCGCTTTCAAAGATTTAACTTCTTCTATAATTTTAGGTACTATTTCAAAAGCATCGCCTACAATTCCGTAATCTGCTACTTTAAAAAATGGTGCTTCAGGATCTTTATTAATTACAACTATTACTTTAGAAGAGGATACTCCCGCAAGGTGTTGTATGGCTCCTGATATGCCTATGGCAATATATAAATTAGGACTAATGGCCAAACCTGTTTGTCCTACGTGTTCAGAATGGGGTCTCCATCCTGCATCGGATACAGGTTTAGAACAGGCTGTTGCAGCTCCTAATAAATTAGCCAGTTCTTCTACCATTCCCCAGTTTTCAGGACCTTTTAAACCTCTGCCCGCGGAAACAACTATTTCTGCATCAGGTAATGAAACTTTATTGGTAGCTCTTACTATTTCTTTGATTATGGTTTTAAGGTCAGAATCTTTTATAGCTGCAGAAAAGTCCTCCACAGTAACAGATTCTGGTTTTTCTACAATCTTGTAAGAATTTGGTGTAAGCGAAATAATTTTGTTGGAGGATTCCAGCTCTACATACGCATAGGCCTTGTTAGAGAAAGCAGTTTTCTTAACCACAAATTTTCCGCCAGTAGTGTCTGGTAAATCTACAGCACCATCTGCAATCCCAGCGTTTAATTTAATAGCTATACGTGGAGTAAGTCCTTTGCCTGCGAAAGAATTGCTGAGTATAACTACATCTGCATTTTCTTGTTTTGCTGCTTGGGCAATAACAGAAGCATAAGCCTGGTTAATAAAGCTTTTTAGTTTCTCGTTATTTGTATTCAATACTTTAGATACCCCGTATTTGCCCAGGCTCTCCAATTCAGCAGATGCTACATTGCCAATTGACAATGCTACCAGATTGGTGTTCAGCATTTCGGCAACAGCTTTTGCATAAGAAACGGTCTCTAACGCTGACTTTTTGAGTTTATTATCGGTATTTTCAATATATACTAGAACTGCCATGTTTGTCTTTTTTATAGGTTAGCGTAATTTTAGATAACTTTTGCTTCGGTATGTAAAATATCTACCAGTTTAGTGGCTTCTTCTGCCGGAATCATTTTTACATTTCCCCGAGGTGCCGGTGTATCGTATTTTTTGATAGCCACGTGTTTATCTACAGCAATGGGTTCTACTACCTCCAAAGGTTTTGTTCTTGCAGACATAATGCCGCGCATATTAGGGATTTTCGGTTCAGCTACTCCTTCAGCTGTACCTGCAACAATAGGCAGTGGAATAGATAAAATCTCTTTACCTCCTTCTATTTCACGTTCAACCGTAGCGTTGCTACCCTCAATATCGATTTTTTTTATAGTTGAAACAGAAGGGATATCTAAAATTTCACCAACCATTCCGGCTATTAAAGAACCATTATAATCAATAGATTCTTTTCCCGTAAGTATAAGGTCAAACTGTTTGTCCTTTGCATAATTGGCAATTTGGGCAGCAACAAAGTTTGTATCAACCGCTGCTGCATTCACTCTAACGGAATTATGTGCGCCAATAGCCAATGCTTTACGTATGGTAGGTTCGGCAGTAGCTTCGCCAACGTGTATTACTGTAACTTCACCATTATTAGCTTCGGTCAGCTCTATAGCTCTGGCTAAAGCAATTTCGTCATAAGGGTTAATGATGAATTGCACTCCATTATCATTAAATTTAGTGTTGTCATCAGTAAAAGTTATTTTTGTTGTCGTATCTGGTACGTTACTTATACAAACTAGTATTTTCATAAGATTTATCGAGTTGTTTACAAATTTAATTATTTAACCCACTTTTGCAATGTCTATAAACAGATTAGAGAAGCTACAGGAATTTTTAAAAGCAGAACCTAATGATCCTTTTTTAAAGTATGCTCTCGCTACCGAATATCTACGATTAAATAACGAAGAAGAGGCCTTAAAGTTTTATCATGATTTGGTAAAAAATCATGAAGATTATGTGGGTACCTATTATCATCTAGGGAAACTGTATGAGAGTCAGGGCAAACAGGAAGATGCTTTGAAAACCTATGAAAAGGGAATAGAGGTGGCTAAAAAAATAAAGGATAATCACGCATTGAGTGAATTGCTTGGTGTGTACAACAATTTGCAGGATGAATTGTATGATTAATACAGATGAATAAAAGGCACATAATTTTTCTGAGAGATGTTTTATGGTTTATGATGAGTTCTTTTGGGGGCCCCCAGGCTCATTTGGCTATACTTTTGAATGATTTTGTACTTAAAAGACGCTACCTGACCGAAGAGGAGTTGTTAGAGCTTAATTCTTTAACACAAATATTGCCGGGGCCTGCATCTACACAAACCTTAATTGGTATTGCTTATAAAGTGGGCGGTTTGTATCTGGCTATATTGACTTTTCTGCTGTGGATATTGCCTTCGGCCGCTTTAATGTGTTTTATTGCCATAACTTACAAGGAGTTTTCCTTAAAACAGGAGTTTACAAAGGTAAACCGATTGATAGAGCCAATTGCTTTAGGAATTGTAGCTTATGGGGCCTATTCTTTGGGGAAAAAGATTCTTAATTCGAATGTAACGGTATGTTTAGCGGCTATTGCCGTAGTATGTTCTCTTATTCTCAGAAATGCCTATGTTTTTCCACTCATGATTCTGGTGGGAGGCATAGTTACTTCGGCAACAGAAAGCAGACAGGGTGAGGCTGAAATCAGAATAAATCTTTTCGCCAGTATCAATCGAAAAAAAGTAATGTACTTTTTGGGAGTGTTATTATTGTTTGGGTTACTGGGAACTATTATTAACAGAACTTCGCCCTTTAGTTTGCCTGTCAGAACTTTTGAGAACTTTTATAGAAATGGTTTACTAATATTTGGAGGGGGTAATGTATTGGTCCCTTTAATGTATACCGAATTTGTGGAAATGAAACATTACCTGACGGAAACTGAGTTCCTGACCGGTTATGCGATGCAGCAGGCTATTCCCGGACCTACCTTTTCTTTTACTTCTTATGTTGGGGCCATGACTTTCTCTAATCAGGGCTACGGTATTTCGGGACAAATATGGGGAGCTTTAATTGCGGTTCTGGGTATTAACCTGCCAGGGCTTATCCTGATGTTATTTATTGTTCCTTTCTGGGACGATTTAAAAAAGATAACCATGATCCGAAAGTCACTTTCCGGTGTAAATGCGGTGGCTGTAGGTTTTATGATTGCCGCTTTTTTTATGTTACTGGCACCGGTGGGTATTAATGTGGTTTCTATGGGGATTATGGTAGTAACTTTCCTGATCTTGAACTTTACAAAAGTAAAAACTCCATACCTGATATTGGCTGGAGTTTTGGTGGGTTATTTCTTAAGTTCGTGATTAATCTCTGTTTTATAGTTCCTTTTGATTTCTAAAAAGGAGCATCATCATCCATATCCCAATTCTTTGGTTTCAGGGTAATGGTATCAAACTGTGCCGATGGAGACATGTTAGAAAACGGATCTGTGTTGGCTGCTGAATCTAATGCTGGTGTACCCAAAGAGTTGTAGCCATCTTCCAGATCAGCAAATTTTACGTATTGGCCAATAAACCTTAAAGGAACGGTTGTTGTTTCGCCGTGTCTGTTTTTTGCGATGATAACTTCACCAACACCAGCCGTTGAATTTCCGTTTTCGTCCTGATCCAACCCGTAGTATTCCGGGCGGTACAAGAAAAGTACCATGTCGGCATCCTGCTCAATCGCTCCGGATTCACGTAAATCCGATAGCATTGGTCGTTTAGCACCTCCTGGTCGGCTTTCAACAGCCCGGCTTAACTGAGATAGTGCAATAACCGGAATTTCCAACTCTTTAGCTACCTGCTTTAATGCCCTTGAAATACTTGAAATCTCCTGCTCACGGTTTCCTCCGCCTTTTCCGTCAGCTTTCCCACTCATCAATTGTAGATAGTCAATAATCACCATCTGGATGTCGTACTGAGATTTCAGACGGCGGCATTTGGCTCTAAACTCAAATATATTTAAAGCAGGAGTATCGTCCAGAATAAGAGGTGCTTCACTCAAATTTCCTATTTTTGAAGTCAATTGGTGCCATTCCCAATCCAGCAAATTCCCTTTTCGTATTTTATTCTGCTCAATTTCTGCCTCTCCAGAAATTAAACGGTTGGTTAACTGTACAGAGGACATCTCTAAAGAGAAAACAACCACTGGTTTTTTAAATTGTACGGCAGCATTTCTGGCACAGCTTAAAACAAACGCTGTTTTTCCCATCGCGGGCCTTGCTGCAATAATCACCAAATCTGATTTCTGCCAGCCGTTAGTTATTCTGTCTAAAGCAGTAAAACCAGATGGTACACCTGTCAAAGAATCATCTTTGTCTTTTAGTGATTCTAATAATTTTACCGATTCTTTTACAACATCATCCATTTTTCTGGAATCTCTTCTCAGGTTGTTTTGGGCTATGTCAAAAAGGTTTTTTTCGGCATAATCTAACAGCTCGAAAACGTCGCTGGTGTCTTCATACGATTGATTGATGATATCTGTAGAGATCCTGATAAGTTCTCTTTGGATGAATTTCTGAGAGATGATACGCGCATGATATTCAATATTTGCTGCGGAAGCTACCCTGTTGGTTAATTCGGTGATGTAAAATGCTCCACCCACTATTTCCAAATCACCTTGTTTTCTTAATTGAGCAGCTACCGTTAAAATATCAACCGGAGATGATTGGGTAAATAAAGTCTGTATTGCTTCAAATATTTTCTGGTGTGCTTCTTTGTAGAATACATTGGGTTTTAAGATGTCTATTACAGTAGATAGCGCATCTTTTTCCAACATTAAGGCACCCAAAACAGCCTCTTCCAGATCTAGTGCTTGTGGAGGTAATTTTCCAAAAGCAGGAACTGTAGGGGCATTCAATCTGGATCTTCTATCTCTTGAAACAGGTAAATTATTGGATTCGGCATCAAAACTCATGTTACAAAAGTAGCCATTTTTTCGACTCAGAATAACTACTCTTGAGTGCTTATCTGTAATTAGCTGTGGATTAATCAATAAATTATGCATTTGCGCATTAACTTATTAACACAAGCTGTTTATAACTTGTTAGAAAGTTTCATTAAACCTCATTGTTTCGGTGAATAAACAGGTTGTTGATAAAAAAAGCAATTGTTTATTAACATCTATTTGAATCCTGCTTTTCTGCGGAAATCGATACCCTTTTTTTATCTTTGCGGACTATGCAGGATAGGAATTTTAAAAGACAGCAGGCTCCTAAAGAACAAAACCAGATGGTATTTGGTATAAGGGCAGTAATTGAGGCTATAAAAGCAGGCAAAGATATCGAATCGTTGTTTATTCAGCGGGGTCTTACCGGAGGCCTTTATGCCGAATTAAAAACGCTTTTGAGGGAGTATGATATTCCTTCGCAACAGGTGCCTATTGAAAAGCTGAATAGGATAACTGCTAAAAACCATCAGGGAGTGATTGCTTTTATTTCTCCTATTTCTTATCAAAAGATAGAAGATATTATTCCTCTGGTTTATGAGCAAGGAAAAACACCTCTGGTATTAATTCTGGATAGGGTAACAGATGTGCGTAATTTTGGTGCTATTGCCCGTACTGCGGAGTGTACAGGTGTTGATGCTATTGTAATTCCTAAAAAAGGCGCTGCCCAGATTAATCCTGATGCTGTTAAAACTTCTGCTGGGGCTTTGTATAAAGTTCCTATATGCCGTCATGATAGTTTATTAAGTGTATTAAGGTTTCTTAAAGACTCGGGTTTACAAATTGTTTCCTGTACCGAAAAAACAGATGATTTTATATATAAACCTGATTTTACTGCGCCAACAGCAGTAATTATGGGTTCTGAGGATGAAGGTATTGCTTTTGAGCTGATTAGAAACTCTGATTATTTGACTAAAATTCCGATGGCAGGTGAAATAGAATCGTTGAATGTATCGGTTTCTGCCGGTATTATTTTATATGAAGCGGTAAGACAGCGCTTGTAGAAAGCATGTTTTAACGTTCTATGAATTAGTGTGTTAAAGTTTTGTTAAAAATATTTTGTCTCTTGTAGATTGAAAATCCAACTTTTAAATTTATACTACTTCAATCAAACAAAAATTGGGGCAAAGTTCATTTAATTAAAACGGACATGAAAAAACTAATGAGTTTAATTGCAATGGCTGCTTTCGGATTAAGCATCGCATTTGCACAAGCACCTGCTACAGCTACTAAAGCTGAAAAAACTGTTAAAAAAGAAACAAAAACAGTTGCTGCCCCGGCTAAAGCCGATGAAAAAAAAGAAGTAACCAAATCCGAAAAACATTTAAAAGCTGACGGAACGCCTGACAAGCGTTACAAAGAAAACAAGGCTAAGGAGGCCCCTAAAAAGAAAGATGGCACTCCAGATATGCGCTACAAAGAAAATAAAGAAAAAGCTAAAAAATAGATTAGCAAAAAAGGGAGTATTTATACTCCCTTTTTTATTGTCCTACCATTACACCTGCTTTGTTAATGAGCGGAACCTTAATAAAATTAGATTCTACGATGCTTTCCGGGAGGAATATGAATTTTTTATCGTAAATATTCTTATCTATGTAGTACGATATCCAATACTCGTTGTTTAAGCCAAAAACCTGTTCATCAATAACTTCAATTTTTGTATAAGTATGTGCTGTAATAACCGGAATCATGTGTCTGAGTACACTGGTTTTTACCTCGGTTCCATTTTTTGTACCGTATCCTTTAGAGGTAATCAAAACATTATGAAGATCCTGACTTTTGAGATTGATGATATAAACTCCCCAATTTTTGTTCTCAGGCGTTTCAGATTCGAGTACTACCGCTACAGATATATCTTCTACAATATTTTGGGGTAAATCTTTTTTCATAATGCTGTATGATCCGGAATTGTTTTTGTGTTATACGCCAGGATGTTTAAAAACTTACGAAGTTTATTTTGTATAGCTTATAAACTTCGTAAGTTTTGTTATAGTTCTCTTTTGCGTAAGGTCAGAGACTTATAAATGGGTGCCTTAAGCACATTATTTTTTAACGTTATACCTCTACTTTTTACGGGAAACGGCTTTCTTTTTAGCCTTGGCATCAAAAGCATCTGGCATTTGTTCGGTAATTAGTTTTTTAACATCATCCAAACTTAATACAGCCAGTTCCTCGGCGGTATATTTTTGGTTGGTAGCGGGGTTTTTGCTCAGTTTTACCATCGCTTTTCCGAAACGGATAAAAGGTCCCCATCTGCCATTTTCTATAGCTATTTTTTCAGATTCCCATTGCTGGATATATCTGTTGGCTTCTTTATCTATTTTATTGCTGATCAGTTCGTTAATTTCTGCTGGGGTCAGATTATCGAAATTATACCTTACGGGAACATTAATGAAGAGGTCTTTCCATTTTAAGAATGGTCCAAATCTTCCTTTTCCTTTGGATACAGGATGTCCCTGGTATTCAGCTATTGGAGCGTCAGCATCTAGCTTTTGTTTTATAATTTCGATAGCACGTTCGTTATCTACACTTAAAGGCTCTTCGTTTTTTGGTAAGGATATATAGGTATCTCCCCATTTTACATAAGGCCCAAATCTGCCTACACCTACCGAAACTTCTTTGTCTTTATAATTATTGAGCTGAAAAGGTAGCTGGAATAAATTTAAGGCATCTTCCAAAGTGATGGTGCTTACTGATTGAGTCTTTAATAAGCTGGCATACTTTGGTTTTTCCTCATCGTCCAGTTCACCAATCTGAACCATAGGCCCAAATTTTCCAACTTTAGTGTATACATTTTTTCCTGATTCAGGGTCTGTACCTAATAAACGTTCGCCGGTTGCCCGATCTGCATTTTTTAAAGTATCTTCTACCTCGGAATGGAACGGATGATAGAATTTGTTCAGCATATCTGTCCATTCTTTCAAGCCGTTGGCTATTTCATCAAATTGTTTCTCTACCGTGGCAGTAAAGTTAAAATCAACAATACCTTTAAAGTGTTCTACTAAAAAGTCGTTAACTACTGCACCAATATCGGTAGGGAATAGTTTTCCTTTTTCTGTACCGCTTATTTCTGTTTTAACCTGATTGAGTATGTCTCCGTCTTTTAACGTCAGGGTTCTGTATTTTCTTTCTTTTCCTTCCCGGTCTTCTTTAACTACGTAACCTCTGTTTTGTATGGTAGAAATGGTAGGCGCATAGGTGGACGGACGTCCAATGCCCAGTTCTTCCAGTTTTTTTACCAAAGAAGCTTCGCTGTATCTTGCAGCAGGTCTGGTAAATCTTTCAGTGGCCGACATTTCGTTCAGGTTTAAGGCCTGTCCAATTGATAATGGAGGTAAAATCGCATTATCAGTTTTGTCATCTAAATGCGCATCGCTTTCTTCGTCTTCAGACTCGAGGTAAACTTTTAGGAAACCATCAAATTTCAATACCTCACCATTGGCAACCAGTTCTTCTGGTCTGGTAGATATATTAATTTTTGCTGTTGTTTTCTCAAATTGAGCTTCGCTCATTTGCGAGGCTATCGCTCTTTTCCAAATTAATTCGTAAAGCCTTTTTTCGGAAGCATCGCCATCGATAGAGTGCCATTCAAAATGTGTTGGCCTAATCGCTTCGTGTGCTTCCTGCGCCCCTGCTGTTTTGGTTTTAAAAACTCTTTTATGGTAATATTTATTCCCGTAAGCACTGTTTATCTCACGTTCCGATGCATTTAAAGCTGTTTCAGAAAGGTTAACCGAGTCTGTTCTCATATAGGTAATCTTTCCTGTTTCGTAAAGCCTTTGTGCAATAGACATGGTTCGCGAAACAGAATAACCTAACTTTCTACCCGCTTCCTGTTGCAAGGTTGATGTGGTAAATGGTGGCGCTGGATTTCTTTTTGTAGGTCTTACATCCAGATCCTTTACTTTGAAAATAGCGTTACGGCAATCGTTTAAAAATGCTTCCGCTTCTTTTTCGGTAGCATATCTTTGTGGCAGTTCTGCTTTTAATAATTCCCGACCTTTTCCGGTAGAAAAGATAGCAACAATTTTATAAGCTGATTCTGTCTCAAAACCATTGATTTCACGTTCTCTGTCTACAATGAGACGCACTGCAACAGATTGTACTCTACCAGCAGATAATGATGGTTTTACCTTTTTCCAAAGTACGGGAGAAAGTTCAAAACCAACTAACCTGTCCAATACACGTCTGGCTTGTTGTGCATTTACCAGATTGTAATCTATTCTTCTGGGATTCTCTATTGCTTTGGTAATCGCAGGTTTGGTAATCTCGTGGAAAACAATACGTTTGGTATTGTCTTCTTTAAGACCTAAAGATTCAAAAAGGTGCCATGCAATGGCTTCCCCTTCGCGGTCCTCATCCGATGCTAACCATACTGTTTCTGCGTTTTTTGCTAGTTTTTTCAGTTCGGCAACTACCTGTTTTTTGTCAGCCGGTATTTCGTAATGTTGTTTGAAATTATTATCGACTTCTATAGCACCATCATCCTTCTTCAAATCCCTAATATGTCCATAACTGGACTTAACCAGGAAATCTTTTCCTAAATAACCTTCGATTGTTTTTGCTTTTGCCGGTGACTCAACAATGAGTAAGTTTTTCGCCATTAATATTCTGATTTTACCGCAAATAAAGTATAATATATTTTTTATCCCAAAAAATAACTCAATTAAAAGCAAATAGTAGGTTCAATCTGGGCATTATGATATAATTACAACAATTATCTATGCTCATTTAAAGTCATGGTGTAAATATAGCCATGAATAATTATGCCACTCTGTATGTTCTTTTCTATTTGCCGATCTTCTTTTTTTACCAAGCCTATTTGTTTGGCATAAGTTTCCAGCGTGTATTCTTCGTCAATCAGGTTGAAGTCGTCTATTTGTAATACATCTACAACATCATATTGCTGGTTGCCTATTTGTCTGCCTTGTTCTATATTATCTATTCTATAGATCTGTTTATCAAGTGTATTCCTTGAATTTCCGTTCCAGCTAGCATATATTTCTGGCGGAAATATAATTTTTATATGTGTAAGGTTGTCTGAGGTTTCTTCTCCCGACCTTAAATGTATACTTCTGGTAAAGTTTTTTTGATATATCCACAGCTGCTCATTCTCATTCTTTTTATAGCGTTCTACCCGGTATACCGGGTCTCCCACAGTATTTAAAAAAGAAGAGGTTATACTATCTTTTAGCTGAAATCTGTAATTGGTGCTCTTGCCTGTGAATTTATCGTAAAATGTTGAATCTACATCGTAAATCCAGACCATTTTTTCTTTCAGGGGAAAATAATCAAAACCCAAATCACGTTTAGGGGCATCTTCTTTTTTACATCCGAAGAGTAATAAAGTTGCTGTAAAAAATAGAGTTACCCTAAACATAGTTTTTTATAAATGAGGAACTAAGATAAAATAATACTGTTGATGTTTGAAATAAATGCAGAAATATCTTTGTAAGAAAGTAATGTGTGATTGCTTTGTAGGCCGTCATGTGCTTTTTAGCACCTCAAAATTAAATATTGTTTCATCTACATTCCTTTTTGCGGGTTCTGTTTTTAATAACTTTAATTCAATGTCTATCGTAATTAAAGCTAACTAGCAGGGTTTAAAAAAGAATTAACTGATCAGAAGGGACATTTTATGAGTTGATTAGCATTCTGTACAATTGAAATAGAGCTGTCGCCACAATAACTCCCAATACGATATATCGGAATGTTTTTTCTGATGTTTTATTCAAAATGAGTTTTCCTAAATAGCTACCTAAAATACTTATCAGTACCAAAAAGGGAATGAGGATTAGATTTTCTTTTTTGAAATAACCATTACTTGTGTATACAATAGCCCGGCTGAGATCGACACCTAAGTCTATAAATGCAGAAGTTGCAATAAAGGCATCTTTAGATAGATGAAATGCGGATAGAGTAATTCCTCTGATAGCACCTCCTGTTCCTGCTACACCAGCAATAAAGCCAGAAGCAATACCTCCGGCATAAAGGTTGGCATTGCTTTTTTTTAGTTTTTTATCAAAATTAATAATCAAGTAAATAGAAAGAATAATCAGGATGATATTCATTGCCAGTTCTATCTGTTCTGTAGGAAACCATGTGGTGATAAACGCACCTATAGTCACAAAAATAACCGCAGGTACACCTAGTTTGATTACAATGTCTTTTTGGATTCCTTTTCTGAAAAGCGCAATCTTGGAAAGATTACTAAAAACGTGAAATATGGCCGTAATACCTAAGACTGTTTTGAAATCAAAATAAAGTGAAGCGACAGGTACAAATAGTATGGAAGAACCAAAGCCTGAAATAGTACCCAGTACTTCTGCAATGAAAGCCAGAAATATAAATACAAAGTATTTTTCCATGCTTTTAACCTAAAGAAACGGTTTTCATATAAACTTTGTGTTGATTACATCAAAAAACCACCTCCTAAAAGATCATTTCCTTCGTAAAATACTGCGGACTGTCCGGGGGCAATACCAGTAACTGAATGATGAAAATTTACTTTCATTACATCACCTTCCTGATGGATGTGACTTAAAGTTCCCGGGTCTTTATACCTGATTTTTGTGACTGCTTCCAGAGGTTCAGGAATAGAATCGTATTTTATTAAGTTAAGGTTTCTTACTATTGCTTCTCTTTTTTGGAGATCGGCTTCATCACCTAAAACAACGGTATTACTTTCTGGCAATATCTGCGTTACAAACATGGGTTTTCCTAAGGCGATTCCTAAACCTTTTCTTTGGCCAATGGTATAAAAGGGATAACCTTGATGTGTGCCTACTTTGGTCCCGTCTACTAACACAAAATCTCCGCCAGCTACTTCTGTTTCTAATTCAGGAACGCGGTGTTTTAAGAAAGAACGGTAATCGTTCTCTGGTACAAAGCATATTTCGTAACTCTCGCTTTTTTTTGCTAGTTCTTCCTGTCCCATGTCTAAAGCCATTTGTCTGATCTCTGCTTTAGTAAAAGAACCCAGAGGGAACTTTGTACGAGCCAGGTTCTCTTGCGAAACTCCCCAAAGTACGTATGATTGGTCTTTGTTTTCGTCTTTACCTTTAGATATTACATGTCTGCCATTATCTTGCAAACGGATATTGGCATAATGTCCTGTAGCAATAAATTCGCAATCCAGTTTGTCGGCGCGCTTTAGTAATGCTTCCCATTTAATATGGGTGTTACATAAAACACAAGGGTTTGGGGTGCGTCCGGCCAGGTACTCATCTACAAAATTATCAATTACATAGTCGCCAAACTCGTTACGGATGTCCAGGATATAGTGCGGAAACCCATAGCCCACCGCCAAAGATCTGGCATCGTTTATAGAATCTAAGCTACAACATCCGGTTTCCTTAGAGTTTGCACCGGAAGAGGCATAATCCCATGTCTTCATGGTTAGGCCAATAACTTCATATCCCTGTTCGTGAAGCATCACTGCCGCTACCGAACTATCTACACCACCACTCATGGCTACCAATATT
Source organism: Pseudopedobacter beijingensis (assembly GCF_042678145.1). Classification (NCBI taxonomy): domain Bacteria; kingdom Pseudomonadati; phylum Bacteroidota; class Sphingobacteriia; order Sphingobacteriales; family Sphingobacteriaceae; genus Pseudopedobacter; species Pseudopedobacter beijingensis. The sequence goes on from NZ_JBHUDG010000002.1 coordinate 119,696, forward strand.
CTTCCGTGTTTACTCATGATAATTTTTTTGCAAAGATAAAGCTTTAGCTACAGAAATTATATCCTGGTAGTCAAGAAGAAGTAAAATGTATGTTGGATATAAGTTTAGGTGAGAATGCGGCTGTCTCATAAACAGGAATGTTATATTGAGGCTGAGTATATTGTAATATAAATCAATATAAAATGACTTTTGAATTGTATTTCGGTAATCAAGCTAAAGCAGGTTCAACCGTTCTGCTTAAATTCCACATCAGCACAATTCGGTTGGCAGAGGTTACCTAAGTATAATCTTTCAAAGAATTGTGCGTAGCGGAGAGTTTTTGGTTCCTTTTTGCGGGAACATGCGAAGCATTCATGAATACTTTTTAAAAAACAAATAAAAACCATGAATAAAAGGAACTTGACCTGGTCGGTCAAGAGGACGGAGAGGTAAGATCGAAAATGCTTGATTGTGAGCTTTTTGTAAATAACGTCAATGGTAGTGGAGTCGAAATATGCCTTGAATCGCACTATACAGGGTTCGACTGAGTTTATCCTGAGCCCTTCGGCGGGCTCAGCCTGACAAAAAAAAACACTAATTTGAGACAGCCCTATTCTCTGCCTTAGTATTAGCCAATAATCAAATGGGGAAGATTTTCCTCCTCAAAAAAAGGTCTTATTGCTCTTTCTGCTTCTTTAATGATTTCGCTTAATGTGAGGTTACTTTCTGCATATTTATGAATCTCCTGAGTGGAAGGTTCTTGTGTACGAATGGCTGTTAATGCTTCTTTGTAAGCTTCCAGCTTGAGACCTTCGTCTTTTAATCTACCTACTTCTGCAATAATCCAGCTTAAAGAAAAGAAGTAATGTTTGTCCAGTAATATGGGGTTGTCCACCGTGATGAGATCAGGCAGCTTAGTAAATGATGAGTTTACAATTTTTGGCGTCATGTATTTTTCGAGATGAATGTCTGCTGAGGCCCTTGAAGCGTATTGAAACACACCCATAAATGCCGCAGGATAGATAGAAAGCCAGCGTAGCTTCCGTCTCATTTCATGAACATCGTCTTCAATATCATCAAATTTAAAGTCTCCGGATTCACTAAAGTCATTTAGTTTTTCGATGATATTCAGGTAGCAATTCTTTATATCAGCAACTTCCTCTTTCTCTTCCTGATAAGGGATTTCTGCTAGTTTTTTTCTTGTTTTTGCGATGCGTTCACCGCTTAACCACCCTTTTTCTGTCAGTATATCATTTAAGATGTTTTCTTTTTTAAGGGCTTCCGCTACAAAATAGTTTTTTATTTCTAGGCTGTCCTTATTGTTCGTGTTTATCTCTTTTGCAAAAGTATCATAATAATCTATCTGTCCTAAAGCATCTTCAACCATTTTGAAGTGGGTATTCAATTTATCAAACAGCTCTTTGTTGGCTATTTTTTTATATACTCTGCAAAGAGCTTCCAGCATAAAGAAAGGAGTACGCAGGTTATTGGTGTATAGCCACCTTGCCGGGTTTTCTTCTCCACGGGCTTTTTGTAAAAGGTCTTCAACTACGGAAAGGTGATGTTTGAAAGTTTGCTGGAGAATTTCCATATAAGTGATGTTGTTGTTTACTGGATGTATACTGTTTTGATGTTAACAAATTCTTTGATGCCTAAATAACCTAGCTCACGTCCATAGCCTGATTGGTTGATTCCTCCAAAGGGAAGTCTGGGGTCCGATTTTACAAATGTATTCACAAAACAAGAGCCCGCCTGAACTTTGTATTTAGCCAGATATTCCCCTTTCTTCAGATCTTTTGTGAAAATTGCGCCACCCAACCCAAAAACGGTATCATTAGCAATCTGCACCGCCTCGTTTTCGTCTTTTGCGGTGATAATAGATGCAACCGGACCAAATATTTCTTCATGGTAAGCCAATATACCTTTTTTTACATGAGTAAGAATGGTTGGCGGGTATAAAGCACCTTTTTCTTGGGGAATATATCCACCCAAAATACATTTAGCTCCTTGTTGTATAGATTGTTGTACCTGTTGATGCAGTTCATCCCGCAGATCTGCCCGAGCCATTGTGCCCAAATGATTTTGTTCATTTGCAGGGTCTCCAAAGCGTTTGGCCTCCATTTTCTCTTTAAATAATCTGATAAACTGCTTTTCTACGGTTTTTTCTACAATAAATCGTTTGGCCGCAATACAGCTTTGACCATTATTGATAAGTCTGGAGTTTACGCATATTTCTGCGGCGAGTTCTAAATCAGCATCTTTAAGGATAATATAAGCATCAGAACCTCCTAACTCCAATACGGTTTTTTTGATTAGGCTTCCTGCTAATTGGGCCACTTTTATACCTGCTTGTGTACTTCCGGTAAGTGTAACAGCTTTTACCAGTGGGTTTTTAATAGTGTCTTCTATTCTGCCGCCTGATACCAACAAAGTTCTGAAACTGTTAGCAGGAAATCCTGATGCTGCGATAATTTCTTCGATGGCTAGTGCACACCCCGATGCATTGGACGAATGTTTCAATAAGCCAACGTTTCCGGCCATTAAGGCCGGTGCGGCAAACCGGAATACCTGCCAGAACGGAAAATTCCAGGGCATAATGGCTAACACTATACCTATAGGCTGATAGCTGATATAGCTTTTTTGAGCTTCTGTTTCTATGATTTCGTCCTGTAAAAAAGATTCGGCATGTGTAGCATAGTATTCACATACCGATGCACATTTTTCTATTTCCGCAATTCCATCTCTCAAAGGTTTTCCAATTTCGCTAACCATGAGTTCTGCTAATACTTTTTTTTGAGATAATAGTTTGGTAGCTATATTTTTCATCCATTGTGCTCTGTCTTTAAATGTAGTTTCGGACAGATTTTTCCATGCTTTTTGGGTAGCATTTACAATGGATTCTACTTTTTTAGGGTTGTATTCCGTATAGCTTTTGATTAGCTTTCCGGTATATGGATTGATACTTTTTAAAGACATTGTTCTACAAATTACTAACTGTATATACAATGGTTAAAATAAAGCCTTTGTTTTTAAAAAAAGGATATTTATTCGAATTATTTGTGATTTTCCATTATTCGCTTTTACCTTTTTTCTATTATGCAATCCTAAATATGGAGGAGGTTGAGTCTGTATCAGAAATATAGTTTATGGTTTTTCCGATGAATAGGGATTACCTCTCAGGATAACAATCCATACAATAATGATGGGGTTTTTAAAAGTAAAGATTGTAGCTACTGGTTTCCTTTCCTTTTTAAGGAGCAATAACTGCTAAAACTTTTTCAAGGTCTTCCGGGGTGTCTATAGCCAGAGTTTCAGAATCCGTAAAAGAAACTTTAATGCGGTATCCGTTTTCCAGCCATCTAAGCTGTTCTAAAGATTCTGCTTTCTCCAGAGAACTTACAGATAGTTTGGCAATTTGTTTCAACACATCCACGCTGTACCCATAAATGCCTATATGTTTATAAAAAGTGTGATGTTTTAGCCAATCTTTTTTATCGTAATTTCTTAGGAAAGGCACAGTTTCACGACTAAAGTACAAGGCCTCGTTTTTAGTGTTCAATAATACTTTAGGAGTATTGTGATTGAAGAGTTCTTCCTGCGTTTTGATTTTTTTTACTAAAGTAGCCAGTTGAGTGTCTGCGGAATTGAAGCAGGCAGCTACCAGATTAATTTGGTTAGGGTCTACCAGTGGTTCATCACCTTGTATGTTAATAATAGCATCATAACCTGTGATTTTTTCGGCAACTTCTGCACATCTGTCCGTCCCGCTTTGGTGCTCAGAAGAAGTCATAATGGCATTTCCGTTAAAAGCCTTTACCGCATTGTAAATTCGTTCATCATCAGTAGCTACCACTAAATCGTTAAGGGTAGTGGCAGAGGCCGATTTCTCGTATACTCTTTGGATCATGGTTTTTCCGGCAATATCAACCAAAGGTTTACCCGGAAATCTGGTTGATGCAAATCTGGCTGGTATTATCCCTAATATCTTCATTGTAGGCAGTGTTTTCTGGTTTAATCTAATATAAACTTAAAACAGACCGTGAAATTCACGCTCTATACTATTGATAATAAAACCTAAATCATCGTTATTGTTTGCAAAATCTAATTTATCCTTATCCAGGATTAAAAGCTTTCCGGAATTGTATCCCTTTATCCAGGCATCGTATTTTTCGTTAAGCTTTTGAAGGTAATCCAGTCTGATGCTGGCTTCGTATTCACGCCCCCTTCTCTGTATGTTTTCTACTAATGTAGGAACCGATGCTTTTAAATAAATCAATAAATCAGGAGCTTTTATATAGGCCGTAATATTGTCAAAAATAGCTCGGTAATTGTTGTAGTCTCTGGACGTCATCAGACCCATTTCATGTAGGTTTTCTGCAAATATGAAAGCATCCTCATAGATGGTTCTGTCCTGTACTACATTTTTGGTATCGGCCTGTATATCTCTAATTTGCTGGAACCTGCTGTTCAGGAAATAAATCTGCAGATTAAAACTCCACCTTTTCATGTCGTTGTAAAAATCCTCCAGATAAGGGTTGTTATCTACCGTTTCAAAAAGAGCCTCCCAATTATAGTTTTTGGCGAGCATTTCGGTAAGAGTGGTTTTTCCTGCACCAATATTACCTACAACAGCAATATGCATATTTCCTGATCTTTTACTTTTTATTAAAATGATTTGAAACCAATGATTTCTCTAACATCTTTAAGCGTTTTAGAAGCGCTTTCATGCGCTTTATCCGCACCTAATTTTGCTACTTTTCTAAGATAATCATTATCAGCAGAAATAGCAGTTATTTTTTCACGGATAGGTGTCGTAGAAATAACCATGTCTTCTGCCAATTGTTTTTTGAAATCGCCATATCTTATAGCGCAGGTATTGTACAGGTTTTCGAAATGGGCAAGCGTATCCGCAGTGGAAACCAGCTTCATCAGATCAAACAGGTTTTGTATTTCCTGAGGCTTTTGTTGATTTTCTTCTGTGGGACCACCATCCGTTACTGCTTTCATTACCTTTTTTCGAATGGTTTCTGGAGAATCCGAAAGATAAACAGCATTCATCTCACCTTCAGATTTTCCCATTTTCCCTTTTCCGTCTAAGCCAGGTATTTTTACCAGTTCGTTGGAAAAGTTAAAAGCAAATGATTCTTTAAAATAGTCTACGTTATACATACGGTTGAAACGATTTCCGAAAGTACGGGTCATTTCAAGATGTTGTTCCTGGTCTTTGCCTACAGGTACTTTAGTCGCATGGTGAATGAGTATATCACAAGCCATCAGTACGGGGTAAGTTAGCAAGCCTGCATTTACATTATCAGGGTTTGCTCTCACTTTATCCTTAAAAGAAGTAGCCCTCTCCAGTTCGCCTAAATAGGCGTTCATATTCATGTATAAATATAACTCGGCAACTTCCGGTAAATCAGACTGAACGTATATAGTCGATTTTTCAGGATCCAGTCCTGCAGCTAAATATTCAACCAATACATTGCGTACCGTTTCCTGAAGATTGTTTGGCGTAGGATGCGTGGTTAATGAATGTAAATCTGCGATAAAGAAAAAGCAGTTATACTGCTCCTGCATCTTTACAAAGTTATTTAAAGCACCGTAGTAATTTCCTAAATGCAGTTTTCCTGTCGATCTTATTCCGCTAACAACTGTTTCCATAATGAGGCGAAAGTACGGAAAATTTATATTTTTGATTATATGAAACCGAGATGTTTGAATAAATGTTGACAGCTTTGCATCTACAAATATTTAAATGGGCCAGAGTTTATTTGCTTACCGTAAAAAGATAAAAACAGAAGAATGAAAAGAAAACTTAGGGTTTTGCATAGGTATTATTACCTGTTTCAGCTGGCAGTTTGGTTTTTTATACTTTATCCTTTTCTGTATTTTTTTTCACAAAAAAAATCCCGTTACAAATCCCTTAATTTTATTCGGAGAACAAATGCCTATATGGCGTCCCTTTTTTCGGGGATTATCTATAAAGTTCATTATAAAACAATATTAAACTGGGATAAAACCTATATCTTTTGTGCTAACCATAGCTCTAACCTGGATATTTTTGCATTGAGCGCAACTTTAAAAGGGAATTATTTTTTTATGGGAAAGCATGAGCTGCTGGATAGTATTTTTACCAGAAGGTATTTTCAGACCATCGATATTCCAGTAGATAGAGAAAGTAAAATTGGCGCATACAGAGCATTGAAAAAAGCAGAACAGCGTTTGCAGGATGGGTTAAGTCTGGTGATTTTTCCGGAAGGAGCCATAGAGGATCATTACCCGCCTCGCTTAATGCCCTTTAAAAACGGAACCTTTAAATTGGCTATTGAAAACAAAGTGGCCATTGTTCCTGTTAGCCTAAGAAATAATTGGGAGTTATTATGGGATGATGGAAAGAAATATGGAAGTAAACCAGGTATTAGCCATATTTATGTTCACGAACCTATAGAAACAATCGGGTTGACATTAAAAGATGAAGAAAATCTTAAAAATAAAGTCTTTGAAATCGTACATTCGAAACTGAGTTATAATAAGTAATCAAGAGGTATTCTGGATTTAATAGTCATGGAAATAGATAAGCAAACAGTAGAAAAAATAGCGCATTTGAGCAGATTGGAACTCAGTGAGGAAGAAAAGGAACGTTCAATTATCGAGTTAAATAAGATTTTGTCTTTTATGGACAAGCTGAACGAGGTAGATGTAACAGGCGTAGAACCCTTAATTCATTTGAATGAAGAAATTAACGTGTTAAGGCCCGATAAAGTGGTGCAGGAAATTTCAAAAGAAGATGCGCTTTCTAATGCTCCGAAAAAGAATGATGACTATTTTATTGTTCCAAAAGTGATAAAATAGAGGCTTTTTGTAACATTTAGGTTAAAAGTTTAGTCAAATACATATTTGAAGCCTGTGAGGCACAGTATTTTTAAGATGACGGAAGAAATCATTAAAATTAAAAACATAGGAAGAAAGTATGTCATTGGTACCGAAGTGATACATGCGCTTAACTCGGTAAGTCTGTCTATACAGAAAGGTGAATTTGTAGCTTTAATGGGGCCTTCGGGATCTGGAAAATCTACATTGATGAATATTTTGGGATGTTTGGACACGCCCAGTCAAGGCGATTACATACTCAATGGTACCAATGTAAGTCACATGACGGAGAACCAATTGGCTAACATCAGAAACAAAGAAATAGGCTTCGTTTTCCAGACATTTAACCTGTTGCCGCGTTCATCGGCACTGGATAATGTGGCATTACCCTTGATTTATGCAGGTATAAATAAAAAAGAGAGAGATGAAAGAGCAACTCAAGCGCTTATTAATGTAGGACTGGAGCACCGCTTACACCATAGACCGAACGAACTTTCTGGCGGTCAGCGACAAAGAGTGGCTGTTGCCAGAGCTTTAATTAACAACCCTTCGATTATACTGGCAGATGAACCTACCGGTAACCTGGATACCAAAACATCTATCGAAATTATGGGCTTACTGGAAAATATTCATTCGGGAGGCAATACCATCATTTTGGTGACCCATGAAGAAGATATAGCCCAACATGCTCACAGAATTGTAAGAATGCGAGATGGTTTGGTAGAAGACGATAGTTTAATCAAAAAAACTTAATTTATTTGCGGTCGTAAATGATTTGAAAGAAATACAGGTGTTGTTTGCCACCTCATGGTAGACCTCATACTGCTTAAATTAAAAGTTTATTTAGCATAGATGAAGATTTATACAAAGACGGGAGATAAAGGGCAAACCTCATTGATTGGAGGAACCCGTGTCTCTAAATCTGATCTAAGGATAGAAGCTTATGGAACAATAGACGAGTTGAATAGCTATATCGGTTTGATTAGAGATCAGGAACAAATTGATCATCATACTAAGGAATTACTGAAGGAAATTCAGGATCGGTTATTTACTATTGGTGCGATATTGGCTACCGATCCGGAAAAGGGGCATAAGAAACTCCCGGATTTAAGGGAAGAAGATGTTTTATTATTGGAAACAGAGATGGATAAAGCTTCTGAAAAATTACCTGTATTAAAACATTTTGTACTTCCCGGAGGTTTTGCTGCATCATCATTTTGTCATCTGGCAAGATGTGTGTGTCGTAGAGCCGAACGTTTGGTGGTTGGTTTAGCAGAAGTTTCACCGGTAGAGGATATTGTTATAAAGTATCTTAACAGACTTTCTGACTATATTTTTGTACTTTCGAGAAAATTGAATATAGATAACGGTATAGAAGAAAATAAATGGATTCCTAGAATATAAAAATGTGGATAACTTTTTTAGGAACTTTTAAATATTAAATTAGTTTTGCGAATAAATTAAAATTCTAAATATATGTATTGGACGTTAGAGTTAGCATCACATTTAGAGGATGCACCATGGCCTGCTACTAAAGATGAGTTAATAGATTATGGTATCCGTTCTGGTGCTCCTGTGGAAGTTATAGAGAACTTACAGGCATTGGAAGATGATGGAGAACCATACGAAAATATAGAGGAGATTTGGCCAGATTATCCGACTAAAGACGACTTCTTCTTTAATGAAGATGAGTATTAGGCAAGGAATCTTAAACATTCATTTTAGCCACAAGGTACATCACAAGATGTCAGGTGATTGTCTGAAAAGAAGGTTTTTTAAAGTCGAAGTGTAGGTCATTTCGGTGACTTAACAGAGTTTATTCCGATTTGTTGGAGAAAACTTGAAGCTTTTTGAGAAAGTTTTGGACTTCGCTCAGGCTGGCAGTAACCTTTTAGACGTTTCCTTTTTTGATTGCTGTACTTTGTGGCTTTTCACTTTTTGTGGTTTTTAGAGCTGTCAGCTCTAAAACTCAATGAAATAGAGTTGACACAATGTCTGGTGTTTTTATAAGTGAAATTCTCACCATAAAATACATGACCCAGGTGAGCCTTGCACTGAGTGCAAATGATTTCTATCCGTCGTCCGTCTACATCCGGAATTCGTGTAACAGCCCCTCGTATTTCCTCATCAAAACTAGGCCAGCCAATCAGCATCAAACTTGTTGGAAGAACGATATAACGGAGCATTACATCTTTTACAAAGGTATGTGCCCTGTTGTTTATGGTATAAGTATTTGCCAGAGTAAGGAGCTTCTGTACCTTTGTTAACTATTATCCGTTCTTCCTCTTTAGTGAGATTGTTGTAAGCTGATTGTTTTTCGTTAGCAGGTGTTTTATCCTGTGCACAGGCGTTCAGGCCTATACCTAACAGCAAAAAATAAAAGAATAGTCGCATCGCTTTTATATTCCAATCAAATAACAAAGTTAACGTATAAAAAATGGAAACGGTATTTCTTTACTGAAACTTATCAGAAGATGGAGGTACAGGAACAGAAGGAAAGAAAAAAGAAAAGGAGTTGTATGAAAAATAAAAACGTTGTCATTTCAGTGAGTACAGCAAAGAGAAAACTCTTCTCTAAGTATTTCTGAAAAAGATCCCTCAACTACGTTCGGGATGACAAGGTCCTTTTAATACAACCCCTTTCTGATAAAATATTTTAAAGAACAGTTATTTACCTAATAATTTAGCCATAGCAGCACCAATCTCTGCCGGGCTTTCTACTACAGTAATACCACATTCTCTCATAATTTTCATTTTAGAAGCAGCAGTATCATCTGCGCCACCAACAATAGCACCCGCATGGCCCATTCTACGTCCCGGAGGCGCAGTTTGACCAGCAATAAAGCCCACTACAGGTTTAGTGCCATGTTCTTTAATCCAATGAGCAGCCTCAGCCTCCATTCCACCACCAATCTCACCAATCATGATGATACCGTGGGTCTCAGGATCGTTCATTAATAATTCTACAGCTTCTTTAGTAGGAGTTCCAATAATAGGGTCACCACCAATACCTATAGCAGTAGTAATACCTAAACCAGCTTTTACTACCTGGTCTACCGCTTCATAAGTTAAAGTACCAGATTTAGAAACTACACCTACGTTACCTTTTTTGAAGATAAATCCAGGCATAATACCAATTTTGGCCTCGTCAGCGGTGATAATACCCGGACAGTTAGGTCCAATTAAACGGCAATTTTTATCGCTGATGTATTCTTTAACCTGAATCATATCTTTTGTAGGGATACCTTCAGTAATACAAACAATTACTTTAATACCAGCCTCTGCAGCTTCCATAATAGCATCTGCAGCAAATGCCGGAGGTACGAAAATAATGGATACATCTGCACCCGTTTTTTCTACCGCATCTTTTACAGTATTAAAAACAGGTTTGTCTAGGTGTGTTTGACCACCTTTACCCGGCGTAACACCTCCAACAACATTGGTTCCATATTCGATCATTTGGGTAGCATGGTAAGTACCCTCGTTACCGGTAAAACCCTGAACAATAACTTTTGAATCTTTATTTACAAGTACACTCATGGTTGAATTTTTGTATGGGCAAAACTAAGATAATCGCATTGAATACCAAAAGATTTCTAAGAATAATGCGAAGAAGTGGGATTTACATGACCAACCTTATTAGTTCATAGTCCATTGTTCATAGTCGATAGTTCATCATTTCAAACATTAAGCATTAAAAACTCAACATTCTAATCCATTCATCATTCATAGTTAATAAAGCTAGGAGTCTGATAGTTCATAGTTAAGGATAATTCATCATTCATAGCTTAATAGTCCATCATTTCAAACATTAAGCATTAAAAACTCAACATTCTAATCCATTCATCATTCATAGTTAATAAAGCTGGAAGTCTGATAGTTCATAGTTAAGAATAGTTCATCATTCATAGTTTAATAATTCAATCACTTAATAACTAACTACCCGCCAGGCAAATCACAAATTCACCTTTCACGGTTCCATTCATAAAATGCTGTTTCACTTCAAGTAGGCTTCCCCTTACTGTCTCCTCGTACATTTTAGTTAATTCCCTGGAAACAGAAACTTGTCTGTCCTCCCCAAAATATTCGATAAATTCATCCAACGATTTAAGTAAGCGGTGCGGCGATTCATAGAAAATCATAGTTCTTTTTTCAGATGCCAATTCTTTTAATCGGGTTTGCCTTCCCTTTTTGACAGGTAAAAAACCTTCAAAAACAAAACGATCATTGGGAAGTCCCGAGTTTACCAATGCCGGTACAAATGCAGTTGCCCCCGGTAGGCATTCTATCTCGATCTCATTCTTTATGGCCTCTCTGCTAAGCAAATATCCCGGATCTGATATTGCAGGAGTACCCGCATCAGAAATCAATGCTATAATTTTTCCCTCATTCAGGAATCTGATGATCTCGTTAACAGCCTTATGCTCATTATGCTGATGATGAGAGAATAATTTCTTATCTATACCAAAATGCTTAAGCATGGGCGACGAGTTTCTGGTGTCCTCTGCTAAGATAATGTCGGCCTCTTTCAATACTTTTACCGCTCTGAATGTCATATCGTCTAAATTGCCAATAGGCGTGGGTACCAGGTATAGTTTTCCTTTCATATTACTGTCGTTGCTCGTTTGTCGTTCATCGTCTCTCGTTTATCGTCTGCCGTTCATCGAACAACAAACAACGAATAACGAACATCGAAAGACGAATATCGAACAACGAAAAAACAAATTTAAATTCTATTTTTGTCAAAAAAACAAAATATGCTGCAAGTTAATTATATCCGCGAAAATAGAGCGCATGTCCTTGAACGTTTAAGTGTAAGAAATTTTGGTCAGCCCGAATTGGTAGACGAAATTATAGCTATAGATGAAAAGAGACGTTCTACGCAATCGCAGGGAGATGCATTACAGGCAGAAGCAAATGCCGCAGCTAAAAAAATAGGCGAGTTAATGAAAGCTGGCCAAAGAGAAGAAGCAGAAGCCATAAAAGCCAAAACTACGGCTGCAAAAGATGATATTAAAAGGCTAAGCGAAGAGTTAGCGGCATTAGAACAGGAAATGCATGATAAGATTGTGCAGTTACCTAATCTTCCGCACTCATCTGTTCCAAAAGGTATTGCTGCTGAAGACAACGAAGTGGTATTAACCCATGGCGAAGCCCCTGATTTACCAGAAAATGCACAAGCCCATTGGGACTTGGCTGCAAAATACGATCTGATAGACTTTGAATTAGGTACTAAAATTACCGGAGCAGGTTTCCCTGTATATAAAGGTAAAGGTGCAAAGTTACAACGCGCACTCATTAACTTTTTTTTAGCAGAAGCTGATAAAGCAGGCTACGAAGAAATGATGGTACCTCATCTGGTAAACGAAGCCTCAGGTTTTGGAACCGGACAATTACCAGATAAAGAAGGACAAATGTATTTTGTAGGATTGGATAATTTATATCTAATACCTACCGCAGAGGTACCTATTACCAATCTTTATAGAGACGTAATTTTAAAAGAAGAGCAACTTCCTGTAAAGAACTGTGGGTATACCCCCTGTTTCAGAAGAGAAGCTGGTTCTTACGGAGCCCATGTAAGAGGTTTAAATCGTTTGCATCAATTTGATAAGGTAGAGATTGTACAGGTGGTACATCCGTCTCAATCTTATGATGTGTTGGAGCAAATGAGCTTACATGTACAAGGTCTACTCCAAAAATTAGGTTTGCACTATAGGGTGTTAAGATTATGTGGCGGTGATATGGGATTCACATCTGCCTTAACCTATGATATGGAAGTTTGGAGTGCTGCGCAGCAACGCTGGTTAGAAGTTTCTTCTGTATCTAACTTTGAAACTTACCAGTCTAACCGTCTGAAATTACGCTTTAAAGGAAATGAAGGCAAACCACAATTGGCGCATACCTTAAACGGTAGTGCTTTAGCTTTACCCAGAATTTTAGCTTCTATATTGGAAAATAATCAGACAGAAGATGGAATTAGAGTACCAGAGGTGCTAATCCCTTATGTAGGATTTGATATTATTAAATAGTTATTTCCCCGGACTGATGTAAAAACGGAAGTCTGGGGAAATACCTTTTCAGGTATTTTGGTATACTAGTTCTTTGAGTCATTAGTTGAATTAGTTTGGAATGACTTGATGGATATCCGAGTGGCTATATTGTTCTTTTATCCTTATTCTGTACCCTTTGTTAATTTATTTTTTTCATAACCCACTCAACTATTGCATCACAATAAATTAAATTAAACTCAAAGAGTTCCTGGCTGGAATATGCTTTTTCTATCTCGCCTCTTAATATGGCTTTTGACCGATTGAGTCTTACTTTAACATTACTTTCGCTGATGTTCAATAAATCTGCAGTTTCCGATATGTTAAGGCCGTTTATCTCCCGTAATGAAAACACAACTCTATAGTCGAAGGGAATCTTACTAAGAGCTTCTTCTATTATACGCGCCAACTCCCGATTTTGAATGACTTTTCCCGTATCATTATTTGAATTACTAAACATAGGCTTTGCGTTGTCATTTATATCCTGTACCATTTCATTTTTGAAACTCGATTTTTCTTTCTTTCTGTAGCAATTATTCATCATGATACGAATAATCCAAGTTTTAAAGTCCGAACGTCCTTCAAATTGCGATAAACTTTTATATGCGCCAATAAAGGTTTCCTGTATGAGGTCTTGCGAGTCTTCATGATTATAATTATATGATCGACCTACTTTATACAGAAACGGGTTATACCTCCTCACTATAATTTCATAAAGAGATTTTTCTCCTGCCAGAATTCGTTCAATGATATCTGTTTCGCTAAGTTTTTCCGAGGTTGTTATCATGTCACTAGGGAATGATTGATTTTAAAGTGTTATATCTAAAATACATAATAAATTAAGGTAAGAGGTTGTTTTAGGATGTCTTAACTTTTTAAAACAACCTCTTTGCATTTGTAAGGGGGTATCCCGTAGTTTATGCAATTTATTTAATGAACTTCGATATTCTTGCCATAGAAAAAGCTGAGATTGCCATCACAAGATCGCGAATAGCTACATCTACATAATGGAATTCGATTATTAAGCTTAAGGCAATAGCTGTGAGCCATGCAGCTACAATGTATCCTCCAATTTCGGCTTTTCTCAGGACAATTATACCTGCTATAATTTCTATTACTCCCACAATCATCATGAAGGTAGAGGTGGAAACAGGAAGCAATGTTATTATAGATGGATTTAGATACTGATCCCAATGGGTAAGTAAATTCGTGAATTTATCTGCTCCTGCGACAATGGGAACAATTACAAATGTAGCTTTTAACAGGTTAAGCGTTTGCAATAATGACTGTTGAGAATTTTTACTTTCCATTTTATTTATGTTTTTATATACCCTTAGGGTAAGCGAGGAAAGAAAAAGTTACAAAAAGAGTAGTTTTTTGAATGCTGTAATTAAACTTTTCTATTCGGTATCAATGGCTTAACAAACAAATAATTGTTATACTAATCTTATTCTGGTTTGAGATTCTTTCGAAACCAAGGGATGATATATCAAATCATATCCAGAGCGGGAGTATACAGTGATTGGACCAAGATTGTAGCAAGCCCTGTATATAAATGGACTTTTGCGGACTTTCACAGAGTTTAGCGGACTTTTATGGACTTTAGGTGTTCTAGAAGAATAGTATGTTTAAGAAATACTGAATATAGTTAGATCTAATTTACTAAAAAACAGGTTTTAAAAGAAAGAGTGGTTAGTTCGTAAAGTTAACGAGATCATTTTTGTGTATTGTTATATGAAAAAGAACTACCCGGCTTATTATCAGTTTGTTTTGAGTGGTTATACTATGCTGATTTGAGTGGGAATGGTATATAGCTAGCCTTTTAAGGGGACGGATTATTTCCTTAAAAGGCTAGTCATAAAAAGTATGACCTTTTAATTATTTACCAACTTTTTCGAGATGATAAACGATGTAAGCAGTACTTCCGTTGTTTATTGGAAATGGCGAACTGAGCACCATATGTGTTTTATCTTTTATATCGATTTCCATTTGGTAACCTTCTCGTATGTTTCTTGCCTTTTCTCCGTCAGGAACCTTCTTGAACTGGAAAAGAGGTTTTGTGCCATTGTCTATTAAATCCCAATAAATATTTTCACTATTACCGTTAGTAAGAGTGATATAACCTTTTGCGCTGCCATATAACTTCCATGAACTACCTTTAAAAGATTCGTATGGAGCCATGTCAAAAGCATTCCTGATAGTATAATCAAAAGGGAAACCCTCTGTATACACGTCTGTTACTGTCCATAAACCACTGATGTTTTGTTTGGATACGCTTGTGGTTTGTTGTTGAGTGGCACCTTGTTTTGAAGCGCAAGACATTAGTCCTGTAGTAAGAATAAAAGACAGGCTGAGTAGTTTGATTAAATTTTTCATATTAGATATCTGTTGTTTAATTACCTCTATAACGTTTAAAAGGCGTAATTGATTGTTCTGAATACAGCTTTTTGTAAATAATAGGGTTTGATGAGTTGTAAAGCTACTCCTGAAAAGAATAAAGTTTTTTTCTTGCTCTTATCTGATTTAGAGTAATTACTTTATTACTATTTGTTGAACAAACAAGCAAATAGATGTTCTTTAACCAAGCCACCCATAGAACGTATTTTTCCGAATAATCCATTCTGATGATAAGCCGTTAACTCTTTTCCCAGGCTGATGATTTTTTCTTCGGGTGCCAGTTTTTCTTTTCCCATGATATAAAAAATTTCTTTCAGTCTTTTCTGTCCCAGTCTGGCCCGGTGTCTTATAATAGATCGTTCTTCCTGTTGGTATTGCAGCATAGACGTTTCGCTCACGAGTCCTATTCCCATAAATACAATCTTATTATTTTCTTTAAAGAAGTGGGGGAGATAGAACTTTAATCTTCCTTCATAAGATTGCTGATCAAAATCTATAGCGCGGATACGATACTGGTTTCCTTCTATGTCTGGCGTAATATCTACTACATAATTATAAGAGCGCATATCTCCTAAAAGCCGTACAAAGCACCTTTCATTAAACTTGACAAATTCTTTGCATATTCTGGTTTTATTGAAGACGGTGTCTTTAACTGCCTGTTTAATAAAAATATCACCGGGCATACCAGCTATATGCTCTTCTATAAGTGTGTCGCCATCAGTAAGATAATTGATACGGTTGGGAGATAGTACATGTTCAAGTTCCAGTCCGTAAACACGTGAGGCATCAGCTACTTTAACGTAAAAATGGTCGTAATTGTCGTTAAATCTGTTAATGATGCGCACACGAAAAGGTTTGGAGTTACCAAAAGAACAGTAATCTATCCGGGCTACAGAAAGGTGTTCCATAACTTCCATGCGGCCTGATGCTCTCAATAAAGCATAAATGTATTCTAATCCTGGAAATAGATCCTGCATTTCGGACTCGTCGTAATACACGGTATGCCATAATGTATCTACACCATTATTATCTAAAAGTGGAACTGACAGATTAAAACGTAACATGTCACTATACCTGACAGGTAGCTTTACCTCTCTATCATATTTTTCAAGGTATTTTCTAAGCGTTGCATTTACCGGGTAGCTAAACTTTTTCTTGGAGGGAACGTCTTTTCTGTCTTCAAGTACCATATTCAAATATAAGGTACATTTTTTAGTACATGATAAAAAATGTCTGATACTGATAGCTCTTTTTTCGGAATGATGAGCAAGTGCAGTTTTAGTGTGAAAAAGGATATGGATTTGACATCAGTAAAAAAGCTGTATCAAAAAAAGAACTTGCCATCCCGATCGCAGTGGAGGAGGCTGTTCCATGCGCACTTAAGAAGGAAATTTCTCTTTGATACAGCTCTTTGGCTAATTGTTTATTGAGTTATTAGCTTTTTTAATTACTTAATTTCGAAAGTAGCATTGATAGAGTACTGCAATTTTATTTTTTTGAACTCAATATCTGATGACTCTTCACCAGCACCGCTACTATCCATTGCTTTTGCTGCCATCAGAAATTCTCTTACAGGTTGATTATAATCGCTATTATAATCCTGTATAATCAATACAGAACCCAATTTGTCACCTAAAGCATCTGTTAATGCTTTTGCTTTATTCTTAGCATTCATTAAAGCTTTTACCCTTAAATCGTTTTTTAATTGAACAATGTTAGAGTGGCTATAACTATCTATATGCGTAGAAGCAATTCCTTTTGGGTCTACAGATTCTATAATCTGATTATAGCTGTTAAGATCTTTTACTTTTAACTTGTATTGTTTGCTGGCTAAGAAGCTAGGGTCTTTCTTTTTGTTCCAATAATCTGTACTACTGGATACATTGTTAATCATAAAATCTTCTTTTGCTATACCAGCTTTGGTTACGGCAGTTTGCAGTTGTTTTTCTAACTCAACAATTGTTGTTTTACGTTTGTTGTCTCTAAAATACTCTTTCAATGAAATAGAGATGTAAATTTCATCGGGAGTAATCTCTGTTTCTGCAGTTCCGTTTACTTCAACTTTTTTTCTAAGATCAATGTTCTGAGCGAATGCTGAGATACTTGTACAGGCAATGATTGCCGCAATTATTAACTTTTTCATAATACTTCTTATTTTATGTTTTCTGTAAGATGCAAGCATTATACAAATTCCATAAACTTTTTTATGTTTTTTTAGAAAATACGCTATAGTCTTGCCTTGTGCGACAGTATAGGCCCGTAAAAACGACAACTATTGTTTAACGAATTGTAAATCAGCATTTATTTTTACTTCATCGCTTACCAATACACCGCCTGTTTCCAGAGCGGCATTCCAGTTAAGTTCCCAGTCTTTTCGGTTTATCTTACCAGATACAGAGAAACCGGCTTTTTCGTTACCCCAGGGATCTTTTCCTATTCCGCCAAACTCCACTTCCAACTTAATCTCTTTTGTAATATTCTTAATGGTCAGTTTTCCCTTGAGTTCGTATTCGTCATCATCTTTCTGTTTAAATGAGGTGCTTTCAAATATCATTTCGGGATATTTTTCAGCATCAAAAAAATCTGCACTTTTAAGGTGGTTGTCCCTATCGTTACTATTGGTGTCTACAGATGCTGTTTTAATTTTTGCCGTAATACCTGCGGTCAAAAGATCTTGCCCATTGATATGAACGTTAAAGTTTTTAAACTCGCCTTTCACATTACTGATCATCATGTGCTTTACTTTAAAAGTAAGCTCGCTGTGTGATGGGTCTAAAACCCATGAAGCTTTATTTTCCATAATTATTGTTTTTAATGGATATATTTAACAATATAAATCACCTGTTTGTTTCTTTGAGGGAGAGAAATTAGTTGTGTTTTTATTGTTTTGTTTTTGGAAAATAATAGCAAGGTATTGAAGATATGGACTGTATCAAAAGTAATTTGTTCATAGAAATCAACATCACAAATGTCGAATTATGGAAATGATAATTTTTATGATACAGCCCAGTGTTTGTATGGGGTTTGTGATACTTTGAAATTATCTTAAACTATCGGATACTCTACAAAATTCCTTTCCGTTTCGAAAAGTCTTACGTATAAATCCAGTTCAGCAGCTATATGCGGTCTGATTAGATTCCAGATAACAATAGCAATATTTTCAGCCGTTGGATTTAGATTTTTGAATTCTTGTGTGTCCAGATTAAGATTTCTATGGTCAAATCGTCTGACAACTTGCTCATGTATAATATCTGATAGTATTTTCATATCTATCACATATCCGGTTTGTTCATCGGGGTAGCCCACAACCTTTAATTCTAAAATGTAGTTATGCCCGTGGTAATTGGGATTATTACATTTTCCAAAAATCCTTTCATTCTCTTCAGCAGATAAATCGGGATTATTTAATCGGTGTGCAGCATTAAACTGCTCTCTTCTGAAAACCGCAATTTTCTTTCTCATAAAACAAATTTATGAAAGTATACGTATTAATAGGGATAGAAATGTAGGAGATATGTTTGTTTGGCGTAAAAATTATTTTTATTTTGTCTAAATAGCAGAATTTAATGCCAAATTGCGTTTCGTTAATAAAATATTACTGATTTCTTCTTGGTATGGCGAGTAAAACAATATTAGTTTGGTTTAGGAATGATTTACGCATTCACGATAATGAAATATTGATAGAGGCTACGTTAAAAAGCTCGCAAATAATTCCTGTTTATATTTTTGATCCGAGGTATTACACAGAGACTCCTTTTGGCACAAAAAAGACAGGTGTTTTGAGGGCGAAGTTTACGATAGAGAGTGTTTCTGATTTAAGATCATCATTAAAAAATCTTGGTGCAGACCTTTTAGTATTTAAAGGAATTCCTGAAGAAATATTACCAGAACTTGTTAAGCAATACAAAGTAGATGAAGTCTATCATCATCGAGAAGTAGCTTCAGAAGAAACAGATATATCCTCAGCGGTTGAAGATGCGCTGTGGAAGCAACAGATTAACCTCAAACATTTTATAGGTCATACGCTTTACCACAAAGAAGATCTGCCTTTCCCGATAAAAGATATTCCTGATTTATTTGCGAAGTTCAGAAAAAAAGTAGAACGTGAAGGCGAGATTAGAGAACTTTTTGCAACACCCGACAGGATAAACATTCCTCAAGGCTTAACAGAAACGCAGATACCCAATCTGGCCGACCTTGGCTTCACCGATGATATGGTAGAGAGTCAGGAAGAAGCTATGAAAGGCGGAGAGACAGAAGGTCTTAAGCGACTGAATAATTATTTGTGGAAAACAGAAGACCTTCGTAATTATAAGCAGAAAAGAAACTTATTAACCGGATTTAACTATAGTTCCCAATTATCGCCATGGCTGTCTTTAGGATGTATCTCGCCACGGGAAGTGTACTGGGAACTGAAAAAATACGAACGTGAAAGAGGTGCTGCGGATAGCATCAGTCTGATGATTAATGAGTTGTTGTTTAGGGATTTCTTTCGGTTTATGTTCAAAAAACACAGTACAGCCTATTTTATAGATAATGAGGCCGAGCTTGTTCTTAATGAAGCTCAAACAGAGCTTTATCAGAAGTGGTGCAATGGCAATACAGGGGTCGAAATTATAGATGCCAATATGCATGAACTTAACCAAACAGGATTTATAGCTAATAAAGGAAGACAGTTGGTTGCATCCTATTTTATTTACCAGTTGAATCTTCCCTGGGTTTATGGGGCGGCTTATTTTGAAGAAAAGTTAATAGATTATGCTCCTGCCAGTAATTGGGGCAATTGGTCTTTGTTTGCGGGTATAGGCACTCCGCAGAAAGAAATAAAACCGATATTGGATATAGAAAAGCAATCTAAAGAATCAGATCCTAGAGGAGAGTATATCAAAACCTGGCTCACCGAGCTTACAGAACTTTCTTAGGAGAAAATAAAAAGATTCATTCTATTGGTTGTTGAGGTGTTATACAACTTTATTTAGATATAAGAAATTGTTTTTGTCTTTGATAAGGGAATATCAAAGTGTCTTGGTTTTAGGATAAAATATGTCTTCACTTATTTAAATTCATCCTCACCTATTTAATAATAATTTTGTTACCTATCCCATAAGTCGTACTTATTAGTATACCAGATATAATTTTATACATCGTTCAAACATTTTAGGTGTTATTTTGTCAATAAAAAGTATAAAAACATAATACTTTTTAAAAATACACTAAGGGCACCTGAAAATATAGTATTTTAACACTTTAAATTGGTGGTTTACAAACGTAATTTATACTTTTGCCAAACCAACAGAGTATGGACGAAATGGATAGTTTATCATATTTAAGTAACGCAGACTCAGCATATATAGATTCATTATACCAATCTTATAAAGAAGATCCACAATCAGTAGATTTCGGCTGGCAAAAATTTTTTGAAGGGTTCGATTTTGGTTTGCAATCAGATCAGGATGGTAACGTACCTCAACCGGTTATTTCTGGGGCAACTCCAGATCATGTTTTAAAAGAAATTAATGTACTTAACATGATCAATGGTTTTAGAACCAGAGGGCATTTATTTACCAAGACCAATCCGGTTAGGGAAAGAAGAAAATATTACCCTGGCAAAGAACTGGAGACTTTTGGATTAAGTGATGCAGATTTAGATACCGTGTTTAATGCGGGAGTAGAATTGGGGCTTGGTCCGGCAAAGCTTCGTGACATTTATCAACTGCTGAATGAGACTTATTGTGAGTCTATCGGTGTTGAATATAGGTACATGCGTAACCCGCTTAAGTTTAAGTGGTTTGAGGAGCGTATGGAACTGTCGAGAAACAAACCGCAATTTGATGTAGAGAAGAAGAAAAGAATTCTTCAGAAATTAAATCAGGCCGTTGTTTTCGAAAGCTTCTTAGGAACTAAGTTCTTAGGACAAAAAAGATTCTCTCTTGAGGGGGCAGAGGCCCTGATTCCTGCCTTGGATTCTGTAATTGAAAAAGGAGCAGAGTTAGGTATTGAAGAGTTTACAATAGGTATGGCTCACCGTGGGCGTTTAAATGTTTTAACAAACATCATGGGGAAAACCTATAAAGATGTATTCTCTGAATTTGAAGGAAAGTATAATAAAGATCTTCCATTTGGAGGTGACGTTAAATATCACTTAGGTTTTTCAACCGATGTAGAAACTTCTTCCAATAAAAAGGTACACTTGAGTTTGTGTCCTAATCCATCGCATTTAGAAACTGTAGCTGCCGTAGTAGAAGGTATTACAAGGTCTAAAACAGATATGAAATATGGAAAAGACTACACTAGAATTGCTCCTATTGTTATACATGGTGATGCTTCTGTGGCTGGACAAGGTTTGGTTTATGAGGTATTACAAATGTCTAAATTAGATGCATATACTACAGGTGGTACTATTCATTTGGTTATCAATAATCAAATAGGTTTTACGACTAACTATAAAGACGCCAGATCTTCGACATACTGTACAGATATAGCAAAAGTAACGCTATCACCTGTTTTCCATGTCAATGGAGATGATGTAGAGGCATTAGTTTATGCTATTAACATGGCTGTAGAATATCGTCAGCGTTTTCATAACGATGTTTTTATAGATATTCTTTGTTATAGAAGATATGGGCATAACGAGTCTGACGAGCCAAGGTTTACACAACCCTTGCTTTATAAGCAGATCGAAAAACACCCTAACCCCAGAGAAATTTATGTAGATAAATTAAAAGCTCAGGGAACTGTAGATGCCAATCTGGCAAAACAAATGGATAAAGAGTTTAGGGAGTTGTTACAAGAGCGCTTAAACGAATCTAAAGAAGATCCGGGAGCTCCTGTAAATCCAACATATTCCGGTGCTTGGAGCGAATTACGATTGTCTACCAAAGAAGATTTTCTGGAATCTCCGGATACGAGTGTAGACGAGAAAACATTTGTAGAAATAGCTAATAAGATTACTACACTTCCTACCGATAAAAAATTCCTTTCTAAGGTAGACCGTTTGTTCTCTGACAGAAAGAAAATGATTGAACAAAAATCATTTGATTGGGCAATGGGAGAGTTAATGGCTTATGGAACTACAGTTAACGAAGGAAGAAGAGTAAGGATCTCCGGGCAGGATGTGGAGAGAGGAACATTTTCACACAGACATGCGGTTCTGCGTGTAGAAAAATCAGAAGAAGAGTACACACCATTACATCATATAAAAGAAGGACAGGGGTCATTTGAAATATATAACTCTCACCTTTCGGAATATGGAGTATTAGGTTTTGAATATGGTTATGCAATGGCAAATCCGTATTCATTAACTATTTGGGAAGCACAATTTGGCGATTTTGCTAATGGAGCGCAGATTGTTATAGATCAGTACATCTCTTCGGCAGAAACAAAATGGCAAAGAGGAAATGCGCTGGTAATGCTGTTGCCACATGGTTATGAGGGGCAAGGACCGGAGCACTCTTCGGCAAGGATCGAACGCTTTTTAGAGCTGTGTGCGGAGGACAATATGCAAATAACTTATTGTTCTACGCCTTCTCAACTGTTCCATGCCTTACGCAGACAGTTAAAAAGAGATATCCGTAAACCGTTGATTAACTTCTCTCCAAAATCTTTATTGAGAAATCCTAAATGTGTATCGCCTTTAGAAGATTTTACAAAAGGTAAATTCAGAGAGGTAATAGATGACGCAGGTGTAAAAGCAAAAGACGTAAAACGAGTAGCAATCTGTTCTGGTAAAATCTACTACGATTTGCTGGAAGAAAGAGAAAAGAATAATAGAAAAGATGTTGCTTTAGTTAGGTTAGAGCAAATTTATCCTACTCCATTTGAACAGCTGAACGCACTTCGTGAGAAATATAAACAGGCAGAATTTTATTGGGTACAGGAAGAACCTGAAAATAATGGACCTTGGCCTTTTATTTGCCGTGTATTCAGAAAATCGGAATTTAATTTTGAGGTAATTTCAAGAAGAGCAAGCAGTAGTCCGGCAACAGGTTTTGCAAAACAACATGCGGCAGAACAGAATGAAATTATTTCAAAAGTATTTGATGTAGATGGTGCCAAAAAAGAATCGGCTACAGTAAAAAAAGGAAAAACTAAATAGTATTATATTATCACATATATAACGTATTATGAGCTTAGAAATAAAAGTGCCTGCCGTAGGAGAATCCATCACAGAAGTGATTTTATCAAAATGGATAAAGTCAGATGGAGATCAGGTAGAAATGGATGAAGTTATTGCAGAGCTTGAATCAGATAAGGCTACTTTCGAGCTAACAGCAGAAAGTGCCGGTGTTTTAACCACGGTTGCAAAAGAAGGCGATACTTTAGAAATAGGTGCTGTTGTAGCTAAGATAGATGATTCTGGAGCAGCAACTACTACTAAAGCAGAAAAGGCACCTACAACAGAGCAAAAAGAAACATCAGCGCCAGTTCAGGGAGAAGCTAAAACCGTAGAACTAAAAGTTCCTTCGGTAGGCGAATCTATTGCAGAAGTAACTTTAACCAGATGGATTAAAGGTAACGGGGAGCAAGTGGAAATGGATGAAGTTATTGCCGAGTTGGAATCAGATAAAGCTACTTTTGAATTACCTGCTGAAGCTGCGGGAGTATTAACTACCATCGCTAAAGAAGGTGATACTTTGGAAATAGGAGCTTTAGTAGCTACTATTGCAGCAGGAGCAACTTCAGGAGGTGCTACTCCAGCACCAAAAGAAGTTCAGGTAGAGTCTGCTCCTAAAACAGGATCTTCAAGTTATGCAGATGGAACTCCATCACCGGCAGCAGCTAAAATATTAGCTGAAAAAGGAATTGATCCTAAAGCTGTTCAGGGTTCAGGAGTTGATGGTCGTATCACAAAAGAAGATGCTAACAAAGCACAGGTAAGTGCTCCTCAAAAAACTGCTACTTCTGCACCAGCAGTAACGACATCAAATGTTGCTGCAAGTGGAGATAGAAATGAACGTCGTGAGAAAATGACGTCGTTAAGAAAAACAATAGCTAAGCGTTTGGTTTCAGTTAAAAATGAAACAGCTATGTTAACCACTTTTAACGAGGTAAACATGGCGCCAGTTATGGAGCTTAGAAAAAAATATAAAGACTCTTTTAAAGAAAAACACGGAGTAGGTTTAGGCTTTATGTCTTTCTTTACCAAAGCAGTTACCGAAGCATTGAAAGATTTTCCTGCTGTAGGGGCAAAAATAGACGGTGATGAGATTGTTTATAGCGATTTTGCAGATGTTTCAATTGCAGTTTCGGCACCTAAAGGTTTAGTTGTTCCGGTGATTAGAAATGCAGATAAGTTATCTTTAGCTGGAATAGAAAAAGAGGTAATTAACTTGGCAACCAAAGCCAGAGATAATAAGTTAAGTATTGAAGAAATGACCGGAGGGAATTTTACCATTACTAACGGTGGTATCTTTGGTTCGATGATGTCAACACCGATTATCAATGCGCCGCAATCCGCTATTTTGGGAATGCACAATATTGTGGAAAGACCCGTGGCAGAAAATGGACAGGTGGTTATCAGACCAATGATGTACCTTGCATTATCTTATGACCACAGAATAATAGACGGAAGAGAGTCGGTAGGATTTCTTGTAAGAGTAAAACAGCTATTAGAAGACCCGGCAAGATTACTATTGGGAGTTTAAAATAAGTTGTTGAAATCATAATAAAAAACCTTCGGATATTTTAAATTCGGAGGTTTTTTGCTTTACGGGATGCGAACCAATACTTTTTGTAATATCTTATTTGAAACCATATTTCCCGTTTAAATAATCAGGTAATTTTCAATAGCTTTTGAGCGAAGAATCCCTATTTAATTCTTAATTTTGGCTTTATATGTATCTAGAGAAAGTTTCAAACCAACATACGGCAGAAGAGTTTATCAAATTTCCGGTAAAGCTTTATAAAGAAGATTCAAATTATATAAGGCCTTTAGATAAAGATATTCAGTTTGTTTTTGATAAAGAGCAGAATAAGTACTTTAGGCATGGAGAGTGCGAAAGGTGGCTGTTAAGAGATTCTTCCCATAATGTGATTGGTAGAATTGCAGCGTTCATTAATAGAAAAACATTAAATACTTATGATCAGCCTACAGGAGGTTTAGGCTTTTTTGAGTGTATAGAGAATAAAGAAGCAGCTTTTTTACTTTTTGATACTGCTAAACAGTGGTTGGAAGATAAAGATATGGAAGCAATGGATGGCCCTATTAATTTTGGAGAAAGAGATAAGTGGTGGGGTTTGCTTGTAGATGGTTTTTATGAACCCTGTTACTGTTGCAACTATAATCCGAAATATTATCAGGATTTTTTTGAAGAGTATGGCTTTCAGCTGTATTTTAAGCAATTTACCTATTATAGGAAGGTTGGAGATAAATTGGCCGACAAGTACCTTAATAAAGCAAATCGTATATTTCAGGACCCTGATTACACATTTGAACATATCAAACTGAAAAATCTAGCGAAATATATAGAAGATTTCAGAACTGTATATAATAAAGCATGGGTAAAACATGCCGGGATAAAGGAAATGAGTTTAGCACAGGCTAAGGTAATTATGAACCAGTTACGACCAATTTTGGATGAGAAAATAGTATGGTTTACTTATTACAAAGGTGAGTGTGTTGGTTTTTTTGTGAGTATTCCTGAGCTCAACCAATTATTCAAACATGTTAACGGAAAACTGGATTGGATAGGTAAACTTAAATTGCTTTATCATAAATGGAGAGGTACTAACAAAACAATGTATGGTATTGTCTTTGGTATTACGCCCGAACACCAGAGAAAAGGTGTTGAAGTTGCTATGATTGTTAAAGCAGCAGAAACCATTCAAGATACTGATAAAGTATTTTATAAAGATTTTCAGATGAATTGGATTGGAGACTTTAATCCGAAGATGATGAATGTGGCAGAACAAATTGGAGGGCGTGTTTATAAAACGCACCATACTTACAGATATCTTTTTGATAGAACAAAAGAGTTTGAACGTTATCCGATGCTGTAACATATTTGTGTAAAATGTAAGTAAGTTTGGGTAAAACAGATTGAGTAATAAGATTATATCTTTTAATAGTAAAACAAAATCATCCCTGTAAGTATTATTTTTATTTTGTCTAAATTAGCGATAAGATAAGGATAATGAAAGAAGTAAACAGACAAGCACAGAAAGCAAAAATAGTATCCTGGTTAAAAAAGGTAGGCTTTTTAGGTTTTCTATTTTTCCTGATTAAGGGATTGATATGGCTTGTTATATTTTATTTCATAGGAACCAATATTTAAAAAGAATATTTTTTAGTAATGACAAAACTCTCAGTAAACATTAACAAAATAGCGACGCTAAGAAATTCGAGAGGGGGAAATAACCCTGATGTTTTAAAAACAGCTTTAGATTGTGAACGTTTTGGTGCCGAGGGGATAACAGTACACCCACGTCCGGATGAGCGTCATATTCGTTATCAGGATGTCTATGATGTTAAAGCTGCAATAAAAACAGAATTTAATATAGAGGGAAATTGTCAGGAAGAAAAGTTTGTAAAACTGGTTTTAGACAATAAACCCGCACAAGTAACTTTAGTTCCCGATGCTTTAGGGCAGATAACCTCAAATCATGGTTGGGATACTATAAAACATCAGTCTTACCTGCAAGATATAATTGGTGTTTTTAAAGAAGCAGGTATCCGGGTTTCTATTTTTGTAGATCCGGTATTGGAAATGGTTGAGGCAGCCAAAACAACTGGGACAGACCGAATAGAACTTTATACAGAGGCCTATGCTACGGGGTATAAAGCAGATCGGGAGCAGGCAATTGCGCCGTATGTA
This sequence comes from Pseudopedobacter beijingensis, assembly GCF_042678145.1. Taxonomy (NCBI): domain Bacteria; kingdom Pseudomonadati; phylum Bacteroidota; class Sphingobacteriia; order Sphingobacteriales; family Sphingobacteriaceae; genus Pseudopedobacter; species Pseudopedobacter beijingensis. The sequence continues at coordinate 146,802 of NZ_JBHUDG010000002.1, forward strand.
GAGGCGGCTAAATTAGCGAATAAGTTAGATCTAGGGTTAAATGCGGGACACGATCTTGATTTAGAAAACCTGAAATATTTTGCAGATAATATCAGCGGCCTGTTAGAAGTGAGTATTGGTCACGCTTTAATCTGTGATGCATTGTATTTAGGTTTAGAGAATACTATCCAGAGATATTTGTATCAATTAAGAAAAGGATAGATACCAGAAAGTTCTATAAAACAAAAAAGCCTGAATTAAATTCAGGCTTTTTTGTTTTATAGCTTATTGATTAAAGTCCAAATTTTACAGTATATACTGCTGTTAATTTAGCAGGCATAGGTGTATTGGTTGTGCTGTGTGCTTTCCCTTTAATGGTATAGCTAAATGTGTTTTTAACGAAATCTTGAATATTAATGTTTCCCCCTGTTACAGGAATATCAATAGAATATTTGTTAGTTGAATAATCAGTATTTGTAACGCTGGCTAAAACTTTTGATTCTAACCCGGCAGAACTTATTTCAACAGATAGTTTTTCTAAAACTTTAAAGTTTACATCCGGATTTTGTTCCTTTAATTCAACTTTGATAGACTTTAGTGTTACGCTTTTTATTCCGGAATATGAACTTAAGTCAATAGCAGAAATATTATCAGTACCGGCAATTTTCTGTTCACCAGTAGTTTCAATTTTTGGGATATCAATATTAATTGTTCCTGCAGGGATGTCTACATCCGCTTGAATGGCATCTTTTATTTTACTGCATGAGGTTAGTGCTATAAAAGCTATAACCATTAATCCCAGGATAGAATGTTTTTTGTGAGTTCTCATTTTTTTTTGGTTTAAATAATATTTTACAAAAGTAATATAAAGTATTTTACTTTAATACATGTTTTTTGTGAAAATTTATTTATTTAACACCTTGGCTATCAGTGCTGTTTTAAAAATATAAGATTGAAACTTCTGTCCGTTTTTTCGGGCCAACGTAAAACCTTGATTATATAAGCAGTTTTTTAAAATACGAATTACTTAAAGCGTTTTATTTTAGCTATTTTTGCCCGAAAAATTCAGATATTCAATGAAACTTAACGCAGATTATCAGGAACAGTTTTCTAAGCGACATATTGCTACAAACGAATCTGATACACAAGAAATTTTATCGGTTATTGGGGTGAGTTCGGTAAATCAGTTAATTGATGAGACGGTGCCGGAAAATATCAGATTGAAAAAGAAATTGAACCTGCCCAAGGCGAAAAGTGAAGCTGAGTATTTGGCCGCATTAAAACAAACAGCATCTAAAAATAAAATATTCAAATCCTATATTGGACAAGGATATTACGGGGTAATTACTCCAGGCGTTATTCAAAGGAATGTATTGGAGAATCCAGGATGGTATACACAATATACCCCCTATCAGGCGGAAATTGCACAAGGGCGTTTACAAGCTTTATTGAATTTCCAAACCATGGTTTCTGACCTTACAGGTATGGAAATAGCTAATGCTTCTTTGTTGGACGAAGCTACAGCAGCAGCAGAGGCTATGTTTATGCAGTATAGCCTTAGGAAAAATGCTGCCGCACATACATTTTTTGTGTCGGAAGAGTTATATCCTCAAACTATTGACGTATTAAAAACGAGAGCGGAGCCTTATGGAATAAACCTGTTGATAGGCGATCATCAATTGGTAGCGCTAACAGATGATATGTTTGGAGCTATAGTACAATATCCGGCAGGAGACGGTGAGATCTATGACTATAGTAACTTTGCAGAACAGGCACATGCTAAAAACGTAAAACTAACTGTTGTTGCTGATTTAATGAGCTTGTCATTGTTAACTCCTCCGGGAGAATGGGGAGCAGATATTGTAGTTGGTTCTACACAAAGGTTTGGAATTCCAATGGGATTTGGTGGACCACATGCAGCTTATTTTGCAACAAAAGAAGTTTACAAACGCTCTATGCCTGGAAGAATTATAGGGGTAACTATAGATTCGGCAGGTAATTATGCCTTAAGAATGGCACTGCAAACCAGGGAGCAACATATCAGGAGAGATAAAGCTACATCCAATATATGTACAGCGCAGGCACTTTTGGCCATTATGGCTGGGATGTATGCACAATACCATGGGGCAAGCGGAATAAAAGCAATAGCTACAAGAATACATTCTTTAGCGGTATTATTGTCAGATGCATTAACAAAGCTGGGTTATAAACAGGAAAACACCATGTTTTTTGATACGTTAAAGTTTAACGTAGGAAATCTGGTGGGCCCGTTACATGCCGAAGCTTTGAATAATGAATCGAACCTTAATTATAAAGGAGAGGAAATTACTATTTCTATAGACGAAACAACAACCTTACAGGATGTAGAAACCCTGGTTAGGTTTTTTGCAAAAGTAAAGGGTAAAACCTTGAATGATATAGATCTTGAGGATATAAAGGAAAATATAGGAACCAACATACCAGAGATTTTACAACGTACTTCGGAATACCTGACTCATCCGGTATTTACAAGTTATCATTCAGAGCATGAAATGTTAAGGTATATTAAATCATTAGAAGCAAAAGATTTGTCTTTATGTCATTCTATGATAGCCTTGGGATCGTGTACAATGAAACTTAATGCGACCTCAGAAATGGTAGCTATTACCTGGCCGGAGTTTAGCAATTTACATCCGTTTGCGCCAATAGATCAAACTGGCGGCTATATGGAGGTTATCAATGAGCTAAACCAATGGTTAAGTGAAATTACAGGTTTTGCACAGATGAGTTTGCAACCCAATGCTGGTGCGCAAGGTGAGTATGCAGGTTTGATGGTTATTAGAGCTTATCATTATGATCGAGGAGATGCACATAGAAATGTGGCATTAATTCCTGCATCAGCACACGGAACAAACCCTGCATCTGCAGCTATGGCAGGTATGAAAATAGTAGTAGTGAAATGTGATGAGAGGGGAAATATAGATGTAGAAGATTTAAAAGATAAAGCCATAGAGCACAAGGAAAATTTAAGCTGTTTAATGGTGACTTATCCTTCTACACATGGTGTTTTCGAAGAATCTATTATAGAAATTTGTGACATTATCCATGAAAATGGAGGTCAGGTTTATATGGACGGAGCTAATATGAATGCACAGGTAGGTTTAACCTCTCCTGCTTCTATTGGAGCTGATGTATGCCATCTGAATTTACATAAAACATTCTGTATTCCTCATGGAGGAGGAGGGCCGGGAATGGGGCCAATTGGAGTGGCAAAGCACTTGGTTCCGTACTTGCCGGGACATAGTGTGGTAGATATCGCGCAGCAAAAATCAATACATGCAGTATCGGCAGCGCCATTTGGTTCTGCACTGATCTTATTGATATCTCATGCTTATATTGCCATGATGGGAGCAGAAGGTTTAACGGATGCAACCAAACATGCTATTCTTAATGCTAATTATATTAAATCTCGGTTAGAGCAACATTACCCTGTATTATATTCAGGAGCAAATGGACGTTGTGCTCACGAAATGATTTTAGATTGCAGACAATTCAAGAACTCTGGTATAGAGGTTGCCGACATAGCCAAACGTTTGATGGATTATGGTTTTCATGCTCCAACAGTTTCATTTCCAGTAGCAGGAACTTTAATGGTTGAACCTACGGAATCTGAACCAAAACAAGAACTGGATCGTTTTTGTGATGCAATGATTTCTATCAGGAAAGAGATTAATAAAGTAGAAGCAGGAGAGTCTAGTAAAGACAATAATGTGTTGAAAAATGCACCTCATACAGTAGCAAAAATACTTGCGAGTGATTGGAGTTATGATTATACAAGAGAAGAGGCTGCATTTCCGCTACTTTATGTTTCAAAATCAAAATTCTGGCCGTCAGTAGGACGTGTGAATGATACATACGGAGACCGAACTTTGATTTGTTCGTGTCCACCAATAGAAGAATATGTATAAGAATCAAAAAATCCCGAGAGTTCAATCTGTCGGGATTTTTTTTGACTAAAATTTCATAAATAGAATATATTTTAACTCAGGATAACTGTTCTTTATTTGAATGCTTTTGTGTACATTGCATGTGCAGAAATAAATCCATGAAAAGCTTCGTATCTTTTCTTTTAACTTGCTTTTTATCACAAGGCTTTAGTCTTTCGCTTTCAGCGCAATCCTCTAAAAAAGTAGATCTGCAATTAAAATGGTATCATCAGTTTCAGTTTGCAGGCTATTATGCAGCCAAAATTAAAGGTTTTTATAAGGACGAAGGTTTGGATGTAGATCTTATAGAGGGAAATATCAATAAATCGCCTTTATTAGAAGTAGTTAATGGACATGCAGATTTTGGAGTAACCGGAGCGGATATTTTATATGATTATATAAGAGGAGTACCTGTTGTGGTTACCTCTGTAATCTACCAGCATACGCCTTATGTGTTTATGGTTCTAAAGCAATCAGGAATACGCAGCCCGGCTAATTTATATAAGAAGCGGGTAATGGTTTCTAATGATCAGGGGTGGCTTTTACTAAGAGCATTGTTTTTTAGAGAGGGTGTGCAATTAGATTCTGTTAAATTACTAAAGCATTCATGGAATAACAAAGATTTGATTGCAGGAAAGGTGGATGCTATATCTGCCTATTCTACAGCAGAACCTTATCAGTTTACCAAAACAGGACATGATGTTTTTCTGATTAGTCCCAGAGATTACGGGTTGGATTTTTATGGAGATTTAATTTTTACCACAAAAGACTATGCCAGAGAAAATCCTGAAGTAGTAGAGGCATTTAACAGGGCAAGTGCTAAAGGTTGGGAGTATGCATTACATCATAAAGAAGAATTGATTGCATATATCCTTGCGCTTCCAGGTGTTAAAGAGAGAGGTATAACACAGGATAATCTGGAATTTGAGGCCAAAGAAACGGAAAAACTTATTTTGTCTAATCTGGTGGAAATTGGACATATTAATATAGGTCGGTTTCAAAATATGTTAGATGTTTACAAAGAACTAAAGATGGTCTCTCCTACAGCATCTATAGAAGGTCTTATTTTTAAGAAGAACGATTTAGATTGGGAACGGGTTAGTTTAATTATCATCATTAGTGCCGCATTAGGAGCTAGTTTGTTGTTACTTATTTTTATTTGGAACAGGCGTCTGGTAAAAACAGTGGACAAAAAAACCAAAGAGTTACAGATTGAGATAGAAAGTAGAAAAATAGCAGAAAAAACAGCCAGACAAAGTGAAGAGCGATTAAAGCTTGCCATGAAAAGTGCTAATATTGGTTTGTGGGAATGGAATGTAAATACCCATGAATTTACATTAAGCAAAGAGTGGTGTTTCTTGTTGGGAATAGATCCATCTAAGCTGCCTATGCGTAAAAATATTTTTGATTTTATATATCCAGAGGATATTCCTGCTCTACGTAAGGCCTTTAATACAAGTCGGGTAGAATTAAAACGATTGAGCATGTACGAACTGCGTTTGCTCAAAGAAGGAGGGGGAGATATTAATGTATTGGTTTCTTTCAGGATAATTAAAGTTGGAGGAAAAAAGATCAAGAAGCTTTCGGGGGTAGTTGTTAATATAGATAATATTAAGAAACATGAACAAGTATTGCGGCAGTTATCAGAGGAATTGATGTTGAAAAACCGGGAACTTAAAAAATTTGCCTATATCACTTCCCATAACTTGCGTGCACCAGTCGTCAATATAGTTTCTTTAATGGAGATGTTTGATAGTCGAGAGTTGCAAAAGGAGAATAAGTTGATTTTTGATAACCTGGATTTATCTGTAAACAGGTTGAGTAATACGTTGAATGATCTGATAGAGATTATATCAAGTTCAGCGAATGAAACTCCTGAATTTTCTACTTTGGATTTTAATTTAGTTTTTGAAGATACCTGTAATTCTATTAAGGTAGACTTAGAAAGAGTTTCGCCTCTTATAGTCAAAGATTTTCAGGTGAGTAATCTTACTTATTCAAGGGTATATTTAGAAAGTGTTTATCTGAACTTGGTAGTTAATGCTATAAAATATAGAATGGAAGGGCGTAGTCTCTGTATAAATGTTTCTACCTTTGAAGACCATGATTATGTATACCTGAAGATTACGGATAATGGGATAGGTATAGACCTTAAGAAAAATAAACACCGCTTGTTTGAATTATATCAGCGGTTCGAACCTCAGATAGAAGGGAAAGGAATGGGATTGTTTTTAGTTAAATCTCAAATAGAATCTTTATCAGGGAAAATAACTGTAGAGAGTGAAGTAGGTGTAGGAACTGCGTTTACAATAGCATTTTTGAAGAAAGTTTAACTGTCAAATAAATGTAATTAGTTTTTTATTTCATATATAGATGTTGTAACATCTATTTCTTGTGTTTATGTTTGTGCCACATAACAAAGAAAATAAAAATGAAAGTAAAATCATCACTAATAGCTTTAATCGCTGTATTTACAGTATTTACAGCAAAAGCACAGGTTTATAAATTAGATACAGAAAAATCTACTATCGAGTGGATAGGGCGTAAAGTGACGGGAGCTCATACGGGAACTTTGAAGTTTGGATCTGGATCAGTTAATTACAATGGAGCATTAAAAGGGGGGAATTTCATTATAGATATGACTTCTATTAAAACTACCGATTTGCAAGGTGAATGGGCAGAGAAATTAGAAGGTCACCTTAAAAATGAAGATTTCTTTGCAACAGATAAATTTGCAACAGCAAAATTTGTAATTACCAAATTAGGAAAAGCAAATGTAGAGGGAGTACAAAACATAGTAGGTAACTTAACTATAAAAGGAATTACCAAGGAGTTGTCTTTTCCAGCAACTGTTAAAGTTAACAATGGTGTACTTACAGCAACCGCAAAAAGCGTGAAAATAGACAGAACAAAATATGATATAAAATATGGGTCAAAAAACTTTTTTGATAGCTTGGGAGATAAAGCAATCGATAATGATTTTGAATTGAATATCAGTATAGTAGCTAAGAAATAATTAGCAATCAGTACATGAGTTTTAAAGCCCGCATATCAATGCGGGCTTTTTTAGTTTATAAGAAGTATTATTGAAATTTCGATTTTTTTAAATAGTTTAGTTGACATTTATTAAAACTTCGTGATGATTTTCTTCCGTAGCTTTTTGTTATTGCTGGTATTTCTATTGTCTTCTCTGAGTGAAAATGCGTATTCACAGGAAGATGAAGTAGTACTGCAATTAAGATGGAAGCATCAGTTTCAATTTGCCGGTTATTATGCTGCGCAAAAAAAAGGATTTTATAAAGAGGAGGGGTTAAATGTAAATATTAAAGAGCACAATGAAAAATATAAAGTACTCGATCAGATGTTGTCAGGAGAAGCCCAATACGGCGTTTTGGCCAGTGATGTTATGCCTGATTATATGTCAGGTAAAAAAGTGAAAGTTCTGGCTAGTATCTTTCAGCATTCTCCTTATGTTATTATCAGTACCAAAGAACGGAAGGTAGCCAGAGCTACGGATATGTCTGGGAAAAAAATTATGGCTGCAGAAATGGGAGAGATTATTGTTAAATCTCTTTTGTTTAATGAAGGAATAGCACCAGACTCGGTCCAGATAGTCCCTTATGACAGAAATAAGTTTCTTTCTGCACCCGATGTAGATGCGATAGTAAGCTATAAAACTGTGGTCCCTTATCTTTTTGAACGACAAAAAGTAGATATAATTACCATAGAGCCATCGGATTATGGAATTGATCTTTATGGAGATATATTGGCTACAACGGAAAATGAAATAGATAATAATCCAGATAGGGTTGAGAGATTTACCCGCGCATCTTTAAAAGGATGGGAATACGCTCTTCAAAATCCAGACGAGATGATTGAATATATCTTGAGCCTTCCAGGAGTACAGGAGAGGGGTGTAGACGAAGAGCTGCTTAAACAAGAATATCAGGTTATGTTGGGGCTGATAAGACCTAATTTGGTAGAGATAGGACACATGAATAGAGGCAGGTGGCAGTTTATAATGAAGCAATTGTCTTTGATAGGTGTTCCTAATGTTCGCAAAAATGTAGATGATTTGCTTTACTTTCCAGATCAGCATAAATTAAAACATGCGAAATGGTCAATTTACATTGTATCTGTTTTGGCATTGTTTGCATTGTTTTTTATGATATGTAATGCAGTTACCCGAAGGCGTCTTGCTAAAGAAAAAGAAAGGTCTGCTCAGGTTGGTAATAAAAGCAGGTTTAATGAAGAAAGTATAAAGTTGATTCTCGAAAATGCGGGGATTATTCTTTGGGAGTGGGATGTTAAGACTGGAAAATATGAACTTTTCGGAATATGTGATCAAGAGAATAAATCTATCCAGGATTTTGCAAGCATGTTGCATCCTGATTTATTACCCAAGTTTGAACTCTTTCTGGATTTACTTCCCGATAGTTTTTCCGAAGAAATATGTCTTAAAATAGATGGGTATTATCAGTGGAGACAATTGACTATAAAAGCCAGAAAGTACGATCAGGACAATCGCCCAATGGTTTTTACTGGTATGGTCATAGATATATCAGAAGTAAAGAAAAAGAAAGAACGTCTTGATAAATTGTCAGCAGAGTTGGAGGCGAGTAAATCGGAGCTTGAAAAGTTCGCCTATATCACATCTCATAATCTTCGGGCACCTATTGTTAATCTGGAATGCTTAATCGATTTCTATGATTTTAAAGCCAAAGACACAGATGCTAATCACGATATTGTGCAAAAGATAAAAACATCCATTAATCGTTTAAAAATCGCTTTAGAAGAATTGGTTAACGTAACCACTTCAAAATAATATAAATAAGTTTGTTTTTTTAATGTATTTTTTAAAAAAATACATTAAGATTAATTAAAAAATATTTTATTAAAAAACATTCTTAATTCCTATATCGTGCCAAGTTCTAATAGAAGTTGAATTAAAAAAAATAACTAATTATAAATAAATTATATGTGATTGTAGGGCTAAGTTCCTGATTTGTCAAACAACAATTTATTGTTTTTTTAGTTATCAATATATGATATGGTTATGTATATTTTAGTAAAGCAATAAATCTATCCGAATAAAAAAATAAAACTTTTAAAAGAAATATCCGTTTAAAGAGAAATATCCGAAAATAGAGAGGAATGACGAATGAAGTTTTGAACATATTGATTATTGATGATGACGAAATAAACAATTTCATAGCGGCAAAGTTGATCGATAAGATACATCCGGTTGCTCATATCTCTATTTGTTTAAACGGTAAAGAGGGGATAGATTTCTTAGCTTCACGTATTCATAAAGAGGAAGAATTACCAGATATTGTTTTTTTGGATATAAATATGCCTGTAATGAACGGGTGGGAGTTTTTAGAGGAATTTGAAAAGATAAAAAATAGTATTAAGAAGAGAATTATGATAAACATGTTGTCTTCTTCTGTTTATAATGATGATATAACTAAGTCACAAACCTTTACAACTGTAAATAAGTTTATATCTAAGCCACTTACCACAGATAAAATAAAAGATTTATATAATAGCCTCGGATATTAGAGAAATAGCAAAGTTAGTGCTTCTAGGAGTTCTTCGTCTAAAAGAGGATATCTCAAAGAGGTTTCGTTATCAACTCCGTTCAAAAATTACTTTAAATGTTGGTGATGATCGCGAGTTTCTTTTGATACACCCTCTTGTATGCCTTTTAAAAAAGAGCAGTCAATAAAATTTTCTAAACTTCTGTTATCTGGAACCCATCATGTTCGTTACCAGATACTTTTCCGGAAGTAATACCCTTAGAATGATAGAATAAACATATCCAGTCATTGCTAACAGCCTGTTTTCCATATTCGGTCCTAAGATCACGGGCTAATCTACCATCAAAGTCATATTTTGCAATAAAATTCCTTTGCAATTGTTCGGGTTCAGGTAAGATATCTCCACCATAAAAATAGTGTTTACTTTCTGATTCAATATGGAAAACCTGGTGAAATTCGCAATGTCCTCCGGTAAGCTCATAGGATATTTCATCAGTTAACTTTCCGGAACCTTCTACAAAAACAATTTGCCCGGAACGTTGGATAATATCAAATATTTGAGTCCGGTAAGAGCTGGAATCTTTGGAGAATGCAGTTTCCCATTCATTTCTGTTGATAATATATTCTGCATTAGGAAAAGAAGGTTCCAATTGTCCGTTTTTGTTCCATACCATGCCGCCACTATGATCATAATGCAGATGACTCATCAGTACTTTAGTAACGTCTTCGGGAACAAAACCCGCTGCTCTGATATTTTCATGGATGATAAGATTCCCTTGTTCGTTATTAAAACCCAATCCGGTGTCTATCACTAAAAGCTCGTTTGGAGTTTTGAGTAAAAAAGGGTTCACATGTATAAATAAAGAACCCGGTCTATCACTTGTTTTGTGAATGAGCGGATCAAAAGGTATAAATTTCTTGGAAGAGTCTACAGAATATGATCCTTCCTTTAAAGCATATAGTTCCAAAACAGATAAATTATTTTAAAATCCCTAAAATCAATGGCTTATAAATCGTGTTATGATGATGCCGCCGATTGTTGTATATTTACTGTGTTACACAATGCAAATATATGGAAAAAAGGTGGGCAGAGCACTTAACAACAGATATAGATACGGTTAACAAGCTTGCAGAAGAATTAAATATAGACGAAATTCTTGCCCACATGTTGGTGAGCAGAAGTGTAACCACGTTTTCAGAAGCAAAAGAGTTTTTTAGACCCGAATTAAGTCACTTGCATGATCCTTTTTTAATGAACGGGATGACTGAAGCCGTTGACCGTATAGAAAGGGCAATTGCTAATGGCGAATCTATCCTGATCTATGGAGATTATGATGTTGATGGAACCACTTCTGTAGCCTTAGTATACCTGTTTTTTAAAAAATATACATCTCATATTAACTATTATATCCCAGACCGTTATTTAGAAGGCTATGGAGTATCCACCAAAGGAATAGACTATGCTGCTGAAAATGGATATACACTGGTGATAGCTTTGGATTGTGGGATAAAAGCTGTAGAAAAAATAGAATATGCCAAATCAAAAGGAGTAGATTTTATTATTTGCGATCACCATTTACCGGGAGATGAGATTCCGCAAGCAGTAGCAGTATTAGATCCTAAACGAAAAGATTGTGAATATCCTTATAAAGAGCTTTCAGGGTGCGGATTGGGATTTAAATTAACACAGGCTTATAGCATTAGGAAAAATATAGAAGAAAGTGAAGCATTACAATACCTGGATTTGGTTGTAGTGAGTATAGCTTCAGATATAGTTCCTATTACGGGCGAAAATCGTGTTTTAGCGTATTACGGACTTCAAAAACTGAATACAAACCCGTGTAATGGTTTAAAAGCATTGATAGAATTATCCGGAAAGACAGATTTTTTCACCATTACCGATATAGTGTTTTCCATTGGTCCCAGGATAAATGCTGCGGGGCGTATAGATGATGCAAAACATGCCGTAAAACTTTTGACGGCAAACTCAACACAATTAGCAGAAGATGCCGGTTTCATCATCAATTTAAAAAATGCCGAGCGTAAAGAGTTTGATACCAATATAACCGAGCAGGCATTGCAAATGATTGGCAATTCTCCGGAAATGATTAGCAGAAAATCCACCGTAGTTTATCATCAGAACTGGCATAAAGGAGTGATAGGGATAGTTGCGAGTAGATTAACAGAAAAATATTATCGTCCAACTGTAGTATTAACAGAATCAAATGGCCATGTAGCCGGGTCTGCCCGTTCTGTAATTGGTTATGACCTTTACGAAGCATTGTGTGCATGTAGTGATTTACTGGAGCAATTTGGTGGACATAAATATGCAGCCGGACTTACCATGAAGCCCGAAAATGTAACCAAATTTAGCCAACGCTTTGAGGATGTAGTGGCATCAAGCATAACAGAAGATATGCTTATACAACAAATAGCCGTAGAAAAAGCGATAGAATTAAAAGATATAACCCCTAAATTTTTTAGGATACTCAACCAGTTTGCACCTTTCGGGCCGCAAAATATGACACCTATTTTTATGACAAGAAACGTATATTCGTATGGGTACGGAACTGTTGTAGGCAATAATCATTTGAAAATGAGTATCAGGCAAAAAGATAGTATCGTATTCGATTGTATAGCATTTGGATTGGGAGACTATTTTGAGCAAATAAACAGAGGGACGCCATTTGATGTTTGTTATACCATAGAAGAAAATGTTTGGAAAGAAAGGCGCAATATTCAACTGAATATAAAAGGAATAAAAACCTATTGATTTGTATTTATGATACTAAGAGCAGAAAACCTGATCAAAAAATATAAGCAAAGAACGGTGGTAAACAACGTTTCTTTCCATGTTTCACAGGGAGAAATAGTTGGTTTATTAGGTCCAAACGGAGCAGGGAAAACGACATCTTTTTATATGATAGTTGGGTTGATAAAACCTAATGAGGGGCATGTTTATCTGGAAGATGTAGAAATAACCGAAGACCCTATGTATAGAAGGGCACAAAAAGGTATAGGTTATCTGGCTCAGGAAGCATCTGTATTCAGAAAGCTATCTGTAGAAGATAATATTAAAGCAGTGTTGGAAATGTCCACTCTTTCAAAAGCAGAACAGAAAGATAAATTAGAACAGCTGATAGACGAGTTTAGTTTACATAAAGTAAGGAAAAACAGAGGGGACCTTTTATCTGGAGGCGAACGCAGGAGGACAGAGATTGCAAGAGCACTTGCGGCAGATCCTAAATTTATTTTGCTGGATGAACCTTTTGCCGGAGTAGACCCCATTGCGGTAGAAGAAATCCAGGCTATAGTAGCGCGATTAAAACACAGAAATATAGGCATATTAATCACAGACCACAATGTTAATGAAACTTTATCTATTACCGATAGAGCTTATTTATTAACAGAAGGAAAGATTATGCTTTCTGGAACACCGCAGGAAATAGCCTCTAACGAAATGGCGAGGAAATTCTATCTGGGACAGCATTTTGAATTGAAAATTAAAAAGTTTGAAGTAGAAGGGCAATTGAAAACGGTAGGGAGACCTGATGAGGAACATGATTAGATGCTGGGAAATAAAGTATAGTAGCAAAATTCATTAAGATATAACAGAGGTAATTAGCAAGTAAGATTTAAGAAGTCATAAACCCTCAATACGTATAAAATGACCATAGTAAATTCATTTCTTACCTGGATAATGAAAAAGCGGATGCATCAGATTGAGCTTTTTATGAAATATCCAGACGAAGTGCAGGAAGAGTGGTTTCATACACTCATCCATTCTGCAATAGGAACCGAGTGGGGAAAGAAATACGAATACAGATCAATAGAAACTATTGAACAATATAGAGAAAGGGTACCCATCCAAACCTACGAAACGCTTAAACCCTACATAGAAAAAATGTTAAAGGGAGAGCAGAATGTACTATGGCCATCAGAAATAAAATGGTTTGCCAAGTCATCAGGAACAACAAGCGATAGAAGCAAGTTTATTCCGGTTTCTCAGGAATCATTAGAAGAATGCCATTTTAAAGGCGGTAAAGATATGCTGGCAATTTATTGTAATAACCAGCCAGAAGCTAAGATATTTACAGGGAAAAGTTTGGTTCTGGGCGGCAGCCACCAAATCAATCAGTTGAGCCCAGACTCTTTCTATGGCGATTTGTCTGCCGTTCTGATAAAAAATATTCCCATTTGGGCAGAATTAATGCGTACTCCAGATATGTCCATAGCGCTGATGGATAATTACGAAGAGAAAATAGAACGGATGGCTAGGGTAACTATGAATGAGAATGTTACCAATATCGTTGGAGTTCCTACCTGGACCATTGTACTAGCCAAAAGAGTGCTGGAACTTACTGGAAAATCTAATTTGTTAGAGGTTTGGCCTAATCTGGAACTCTATATACATGGAGCCGTAAATTTTGAGCCTTATCAGGAACAATTTGCCTCTTTGGTTCCCAATCCGTCAATGTATTATTTAGAAACTTACAATGCTTCGGAAGGTTTTTTTGGAATACAGGATCACAGTACAGAGAAAGATTTGTTATTGATGCTTGATTATGGTATCTATTACGAGTTTATCCCCATGGAAGAAATAGATAAGGAATACCCTAAGGCACTTTCTTTACATGAGGTAGAGTTAGATAAAAATTACGCTATAGTAATTAGTACTAACGGGGGGCTTTGGCGCTATATGATTGGTGATACCGTTAAATTTACTTCATTAAATCCTCACCGTATAAAAATTACTGGAAGAACCAAACATTTTATAAATGCCTTTGGCGAAGAAGTGATTATAGATAATGCAGAAAAAGCATTAACAAAAGCTTGTGCAGAAACCAATGCACTTATTCAGGATTATACTGCTTGTCCAATTTATTTTAAGGGTAAAGATGTAGGAGGACATGAATGGGTTATAGAGTTTGAAAAACACCCGAATGAATTTGATCGTTTTATAGATATTTTGGATAATACCCTCAGAGAGGTAAACTCCGACTATGATGCTAAACGATTTAAAGATATGGCTTTAAAACGCCCGACAGTTCACAAAGCACCCCAAGGCACATTTTATAACTGGCTTAAAAGTAAAGGTAAGTTAGGAGGGCAGCACAAGGTTCCGCGTTTAGCCAACGAGCGTAAATATGTAGAAGAAATACTTGAACTTATGCGGGCCTGAAAAAATATTTTTTCTCTTGTAACCTTTTATAACAAACAGTCATCTATGGATATAGAAACTGTATGAAATTGCAACACAAGTACTCACTCGAAGATATAATATCAGGATGCCAGAAAGCAGAAAGACGTTCACAAGAAGCGTTATATAAGCTCATGGCCTCCAAAATGTTTGGAGTGTGTATGCGGTATGCCAAAAATCAGTTCGAAGCAGAAGATATGTTGCAGACAGGTTTTATAAAAGTCTTTCGCAATATTGATAGTTATAGAGGAGATGGTTCATTTGAAGGCTGGGTACGGCGTATTATGGTGAACACTTCAATCGAATTCTATAGAAAAAATTTGAAAACTCTGGGAGATGTAGATGTTAATGATTTTACAGAAAGCGTGTCTGTAGAATTTGAAATTAGCAATCTGAACGCAAGAGATCTTATGTGCTTGGTACAAACCTTACCAGACTCGTACCGAATGGTATTTAATATGTATGCTATAGAAGGTTACTCGCATAGAGAAATTGGGCAGATTATAGGTATAACAGAAGGAGCATCAAAAGCTCAGTTAAGCAGAGCCAGGGCAATTTTGAGGGATGAAATTAAAAAAATGGAGGGACAATCATATGAAAGCAATGTCGGATAACGAATTCGATCATGTATTCAAGTCCAAATTTGAAGAACTAGATATACAACCATCCAAAGATCTTTGGGCAGGCATTAGTAAGTCATTAAATGAGGGAAATCAGCAACAAATAAAAAGAAGAAAGTTTCCTGTAGTTTGGTTGGCCGCTGCCAGTGTGTTATTTTTTGGAATAGGGGTCAAGCTATTTATGCCGAAAGAAGAGACCATTAAATTAAGTTCATCTAAGCAGATAGAAGAAGAAAGTAAAGATGTAGAACAACTTAGAAATCTTCATATAAAAATCGAGAAAGAATCGCTCCATCATTACGATAAAGAAGCCAATGAGAAACGCTATCTGGAAATGATGGCGGCACTGGATAACGACGAATCTCTTAAGCCAAAATCCAAAACGGAGAAAGTAGCAGTAGCCATGCCGAAACAGGTGAAATTTCTAGCAGTTGCAGAATCAAACCAAGATCAGCAGATAAGCCAATCAACACTCGAAAAGGCTATAGATGATATTTTGGCTGAGCAAGAGGAGAAAAATGTGATGATGGCTGCTATTGGTGAAACAACAGGAACAGAATCAAAAGATAAAATTAAGAATGTAAGCGATCTGTTGAATTTTGTGATCAGTAAAATAGATAAGCGGGAAGAAAAGATAGTTAAGTTGAGTAAGACAGAGGAAAGTGATATGGAAGTAACAGGAATAAACCTAGGTCTTTTTAAGTATAATAAAAAGTATTGATGTGTATGAAAAGAATATTTATAATAGCAGCATTTGCTTTGACAGCCGTTTTGGCAAAAGCACAGGAAGAAGTTAAGGTAAAACGCAAGCACAAAATAGAAATTGGTTCTGAAGGAGTTAGTGTAAGAATAGGTGTAAACGATAGTTTAGAAGCTAAGCGGAAATCTAAATATCCAAGGGTCTATTATGGAATCAACTTTGAACATTTCGACCTGGGAATGAGTAAATACCATAATGGTAGTAATTTTGACTTCCCGGATAATTATAAGTTTCTGGATCACGAGCAATGGAAAACGCACACCTTTGGATTTGATGCTTTGCAGTTTGGAGTACGCTTTAATCCTAATTTTAAGATTATGATAGCGGCAGGTCTGGATTGGAATCATATCCGATTGAAACGAAAAGATATCACTATTCTGGCAGATAATCCGGTATTGGATTATGTTGTAGACCCAACATTGGATTTGAAAAAAAACAGGTTTAGCAGCAGGTATTTACGACTTCCACTTTATTTTGAATATAGATCATATTTGTCTAATGATAAAAAATTTACGCTGGTAGGAGGGCCTGAAGTAGGTTTCCTGATAGATGGAAAGCTGAAGCAAAAATCTCAGAATGGAGACAAAACAAAGATTAAAGACAATTTTAACTTTGAGAAATTCAGATATGGAGCCAATATAAGAATGGGATATGGAGCAGCGGGTTTGTTTTTTAAATATTATTTCAACGATATTTTTGCCCGTAATCAGGCTCCCGGCTTAGAAGATTACAAAAACCTATCATTTGGGTTAACCTTCGGATTTTAATAAAACCTTAAAATCCAGATAAAAGCTTTGTATTTTATACAAGGCTTTTTTGTTTTTGTATATTTACCGCCTTTAGATATCACGGTATATGGATTCTTTCATTAAGTTTACAGATGTTCACAGAAATTACAGTCCAGAACAACATTCAGGAGTATCTGGTATTAATCTGGAAATAAAAAAAGGTGAAATTGTAAGTATTGTAGGAGAAAGCGGTAGCGG
This sequence comes from Pseudopedobacter beijingensis, assembly GCF_042678145.1. Taxonomy (NCBI): domain Bacteria; kingdom Pseudomonadati; phylum Bacteroidota; class Sphingobacteriia; order Sphingobacteriales; family Sphingobacteriaceae; genus Pseudopedobacter; species Pseudopedobacter beijingensis. Next base: position 163,852 of record NZ_JBHUDG010000002.1, read on the forward strand.
CAAAACAACGCTGCTGAAATTGATATACGGCTATCTGGTTCCGCAGGAAGGAGAGGTGACTTATTTAGGGAAGCGTATATTGGGGCCGGCAGAGAAGTTAATTCCCGGACATGATGATATGCGTATGGTAACTCAGGAAGTTACTTTAAATCTTTATGCAAGGGTTTTTGACAATATATCTGGACAACTTTCCAATACCGATCTGAAAACTAAAAAGGAGTTGACCTTGCAAACAATGGAGTTCCTGCGGATAGATCATCTGGCAAATAAAAAGATTGTGGATCTTAGTGGAGGCGAGCAGCAACGCGTAGCTATAGCCAGAGCGATAATAACAGAACCTACCGTATTGTTATTGGACGAGCCCTTTAGCCAGATAGACACCATTTTAAAAAAACAATTGAGAGATGATATTGAACGTTTATCAAAGTTTTTGAACATAACGGTGATTATGGTGTCTCACGATCCGTCAGACGCTTTATCTGTAGCAAATAAACTGGTAATTATTAAAGACGGTAAAATTGTAAGACAAGGCTGTCCTAAAGAAATATACGCTAACCCTGAAAGTGATTATGTGGCAAAGCTATTGGGCAAAGCCAATATCTTAGAAGGTTTTTCTTTTTTGGAGTCCGGGAAAATATTCGCTGCTTATCCACAAGATATAAAAATAGAATCATCAGCAAGCGGAATCTCTGTAAAAGTGAAAGCAGTACATTTTAATGGGATATACAACGAAATCACTTTTATTTTAGAAGAAAAGCAACTGATAGCCTATGATTTTGATTTTATGGAAATACAGCCTCATACAGAAGTAACCATCAGCTTTAAAAAGCTGAAACCTTTAGACAAGCTTGCTTAGTTAGGATTTTCGGAACTTCGTTTTCTTTATATTCCGTTTTCTGTGATGAATATCTTGTGCTTATATAAAATACTCAAACAAGGTTTCATCCTGATTAATCTCCTTAAAGTCGAAATTGTAATGTGCCATTCTTTTCACTAAGGATGCATAGTCTTTAGCGGTTTTTAGTTCTATTCCCACCAATGCCGGCCCTCTTTCCCTTTCGGTTTTCTTGATAAACTCAAAACGCGTAATATCATCATCCGGACCCAAAACCTCATTTACAAAAAGTTTTAAAGCCCCAGGTCTTTGTGGGAAACGGACAATAAAATAATGTTTAAGACCTTCGTATAGCAGAGAGCGTTCTTTAATTTCACCCATGCGGTCTATGTCATTATTTCCACCGCTAATAATGCAAACTACCCTTTTTCCTTTAATCTGATCTTTATAATGATCCAGACTGGCAATAGAAAGGGCACCTGCAGGTTCTACTACAATGGCATCCTCGTTATATAGTTTTAAAATTGTGGTGCATACTTTACCTTCAGGGACATTGCTTACATCATCTACAAGTTCTTTACAAGTTTCAAAATTTAGCTTACCTACACGTTTGACGGCAGCACCATCAACAAAGCGACTGATTTTTTCTAATGTAACCGGTTCGTTGGCTTCTAATGCAGCCTTCATAGAAGCCGCTTCTGCTGGTTCAATACCGGCAATAAAAACCTGCGGTTTATTCTTTTTAAGATAGAGCGAAATACCGGAAATCAGTCCTCCTCCTCCAATTGGAGCAATAACCATATCAACACCAGGAAGATCCTGTAAAATCTCAACTCCAACTGTACTTTGACCTTCTATAATGGTGGCAGAGTCAAAAGGAGGAACAAAAACCATATCATGTTTTTTTGCATAAGCTAAGGCTTCCTGCTGACAATCGTCAAAAGTATCTCCTGTTAAGATGATTTCAACTTTGTCCTTACCAAACATGTTGGTCTGGTTTATTTTCTGTTTAGGTGTAGGCTGAGGCATGAAAATAATGCCTTTAATACCTAAACGCTGACAGGAATAGGCCACTCCCTGAGCATGATTGCCAGCACTGGCGCATACCACTCCTTTTTTTGCCTGTTCCTCTGACAATGCGCTGATAAGATTATAAGCACCTCTTAACTTATAGGATCTAACAACCTGTAAATCTTCTCTTTTGAGGTAAACCTCACACTGATATCTTTCAGAAAGCCTTTGGTTATATTCCAGAGGGGTTTTCTTAACAATTCCCTTTAATCTTTCGGCTGCGGCAAATGGATTGATAGATATCATTTTACTTTAATTTGATAAGAGGGTAAATGTAGTGAAATCTAAATTTTTATAAGAAATTTTTGAACCGGGAAAGTCATGGTTTTACCGGCTCAAAAATACCAATTTATAGGTATTGATACTCAATCATGATAAGTTTAATTTTGGTTGGTACATTACTTATGAATACTTAAATAAGGAAATAATGAAAAAGTCATTTCAAAATTTTGCTTTAACGGGATGCATTCTTATACTAGCTTTTGCTTCATGTAAGAAAAACTCTCCATCGGAACCAGAAAAAGCTAAAAGTGAAACTGTAAAAGAGAACGTGGCAACAGAGCTTGCGAAAAAAACAGAGGTAGCTACGTTTGCAGAAGCATTTAAAAACATTGTATTAACAGATGATGAGGTTAACGAAGGCTTAACCATATTGGCGCCTACGAATGAGGCGCTAAAAGATTATAGGCCTCGTACAAGTTTTTCTAAAAACAGTATCAAGCTACTTGCGGATACCAATGTAGAAAAGCTTACTCAGGAACGATTGAAAGATCATATTGTTAAAGGTATTTTAACCAAAGCCGATTTTACCCACGGAAAAATATTAATAAGTTTAAGTGGTAAAGAGTTAAAAGTAACGGTAGAAGGGGATAAAATCAGCATCAATGGGGTCGAGCTTACGCTTGTTTCTTCCTCGGGGTCTCAAATGATATACACCATTCCTGAGGTATTGACAAATACAGAGTCTAAAATATATTTACCGGTGAAAATTTCATATACTATTGACGATACTATTAATGCAGGAATTACTAATATAGCCTATGTTGGAAATACCTCATTAATAGCGTCTGTTGAAGATAATATGTTTAAAGAAGAATTTGTGTATAATGAGGGTAAGATTCAAAAGGCTACTCGTTTTCAAAAAAATGGAGCAAGCTGGATTAAACGATATGATGTTAATTATGAGATTAATGGGGAAGGAGAAATCAGCAGGATGAATATAATGAGGGCAGATACACTTAATGATTACATGTTGGTTTCTTACAATTCTTCTCAAAAAGTTAGCTTGATTAAATACTATAATACTCATGCTGCTTTATCTCACAGGGAAGCTAATTATGAATATGACGTGAAAGGGAACGTTGTGAAATTTACTGATTTTTATCCGGGAGGGGATAAAGGAGTTGTAGGTTATCAATATGACAACAGAAATGGAATATTTAAACATGTTAAAAATCAAGCTTTGTTAATCAACTCTCTTTTGTCGGACGGAATTTTTTATATGGGGAATAATGTAGTCAAAAATCAGGTAGATAATCCGGGCATGATTACATTTGAAAATACCAATTATGAGTATAATGATTGGGGATATCCTGTGAAATATATAAAAAATTCTTCTACATCATCGGTTCCGGTAACAATTACTATAGAATATGATGTAAAATAATCTGACATAATCTACTAGATTAATTAGAGGTGTGTGTAAATAAAAACCGGCATTTTTGTCGGTTTTTTAATACCATTATAATTTTAAACTACTGATTATGGAGAATATCTTAACTTTAATTGAGTCTGTAACTTACAGAACTAGCTAATTTTGTGATAGCAATTCTACAAACCGTGATACATGATAGTGTTTATCAAAGCAGATCTGAGAGTTGCCTTCCGAAGAAAACCTGTTATTTCTCTTGTCTTGCCTTACAACCTCAATCTTTCGGTCTGACATTCCCGATACGTGTATTTGAATAGGAGTTTTATCCGTCTTCTATTTTTTGAAATGTTTGTCAAAACAGAAATAAATAGTTAAATTGGTACATAAGTTTATCCTCCGGGAGTTATTAAAAATCAGAGTAGTTCCATCTTTCGTTCATCCTTCGTTTGGAGATGCTTTAAAGAAGCTTTGAAGTTTTATTTATAAAAGCTCTCAGAATTAGGTGAAAGGCAATTTTTTTCTTTTCTATTTAGGCAATCTACGGATTTATGAATGCATCTTTTATGCATAAAGAGTATAGCTCTCATTACGTGCTTTATAGTTTTGGAGCAATATAGTGTTGTTTAAGCTATAGTTGTTGGAAGAGTACTTAATAATCGACACTGTATATGGGATGTGTTAGTAGGAGCAGCTGTAGGGGGATTTCTACAGAAGGCGGAATTTTGTAGTGGATGAACTCAAATAAATCACTCGGGCTGTCAGTATTTTTTGTTAATTTTTTTTATTACCTCCCCATCCCAACTATAATATTCTGTACTGTAGTTTTTACTGGCTATTTTGTATGTTCCATCTTCATTTTCTATGGGGTCATCATTTTTATCAAGTTCATATTGTATGTCTTTATTTTCGATTACAATAAGGTTTTCAATAGGAACGCCAATGTCTTTTGGATAGGGGAACACATTTAGCCTTCCGGTTTCAAGATTAAAGATGTTTTCAAAACTTCCGTCGACGACTAACATAACTTTACCATTACCAAGTTTTTTGGGAATGAATACAGTAGATGATTCATACCAACTTGATTCACCAGAACTACTTCCTTTGGCTAATAAAATTAACCTAGTCCCGGTGTCTATGATAAAATAATTTTCGGTAAGTCCTGGGCATTCTTCACTATTAGTCGTATATCTTAAAACTTTAGAAGCTGATATTAGAGTGGTGGATGAAATCTCGGTAACAGATGGCATGCTTATTAAGGGAAGTCTTAATGTTTCTATTACTTTGTTGTCCTTCAGATTAATACGATTAATAGCCACTATTCCTGATCCTAATTGAATCTTTTCTCGTACTCCTGCAACTAATTTATATCCTTTTTGTTTATTCTCAAATTCTCCAAAAACTAAATCCTGAACATCAATAAAGCCTATTCGCTTATCTTTTGTTTCTACTTTATACCATTCAATACCTTTTGATAAATTAGGACGGTTCCCAAAAATAGTCAAACGAGTAAGCACAGGGAGTTTAGCAATAGCTAAACTGTTGGTGTCCGGTTGACTATAAATATAGCATGAATCTGAAAACGTATATCTTTCGGATTTTTCCAGCAAAGCTTTATCTGTGAATTCACTCATCTGTAAAGAATCCCTTAGTTTTTTAACAGAATCTTCCGCAAAAGTATTATCTGATACAATACTTTTTGTCTGATTGTTATTACACGAAAATAGAAATAAGAATATACTGAAATGAAAAAATAAACTTAGTTTCATGCTGTTGCATTAATTATAGATAAAAGTACATTTTTCTTAACAAAAAAACCGACGCTATAAACGTCGGTTTCAATATATCAAGTCGTAACTTTAAACCTATAACTTAAAACTTACAACTCAAATTAGATATTCTCTGCTAACCAGTTACCTACTTCGCTGGTTTTATAAGCTTTGTTAGTACCTGCTAAATCTTCAGTAACAATTCCGGCAGCTAAAGATTTGTTAACTACTTCTCTAATTGCTTCTGCTTCGTCTTTTAAACCGAAAGCATCTTCGAACATCATAGCAGCAGATAAAACAGTAGCTAACGGATTAGCGATGTCTTTTCCTGCAGCTTGTGGATAAGAACCATGTATTGGCTCATACAATGATGTATGAACACCTTTAGATGCAGAAGGCATTAATCCCATAGAACCAGAAATAACAGAAGCCTCATCAGTTAAAATATCACCAAAAAGGTTTTCTGTAATCATCACATCGTAAGAGTTAGGCCATTGTACCAAACGCATAGCAACAGCATCTACAAATTCGTAAGATACTGTAACTTCCGGATAATCTTTTTCCATTGCCTGTACAGTTTCTCTCCATAGGCGAGAGCTTTCCAGTACGTTCGCTTTATCTACACAGCATAATTTTTTACCTCTGGTCATCGCTAGTTCGAAACCTAGTTTTGCCAAACGTTGAATCTCTTCTCTGGTATAAGTACAAGTATCAAAAGCAGTATTCCCATCGTCTTTTCTACCTCTTTCACCAAAATAAATACCACCGGTTAATTCACGTAAGATAATTAAGTCGGTACCTTCAATTCTTTCTCTTTTTAAAGGAGAATTGTCAATTAAAGAAGGGAAAGTGAAAGTAGGACGTACGTTTGCGAACAAACCTAATTTTTGACGCATTTTCAATAGTCCTTGTTCAGGGCGAACTTTAGCTTTAGGATCGTTATCGTATTTAGGATCGCCAATAGCACCAAAAAGTACAGCATCAGCGGCCATACAAACTTCATGTGTTTCGTCCGGATAAGGCTCTCCACAAGCATCAATTGCAGAAGCTCCTGTTAATGCTTTTGTCCAGTTAATTTCATGATTAAATTTTTTAGCAATAGCATCACAAACCTTAACTGCTTGGTCTACTACTTCCGGTCCGATACCGTCACCCGGTAAAAGGGCAATATTTAACTTCATTTTATTGTATTTATTTTATGATCAAGTGTGATACTTGGATTAAATTATATTCAACATTTTCTGTGTAGCAATAATAGCACAAACCGTTTGGTCAGAATCTAAACCTCGTGTGGTAAACGTTTTATTGTCTGTTTCCCACATTATTGTAGTTTCGCAAAGGGCATCGGAATTACTTCCAGGGGCAATCCTTACACTGTAATCTGTAAGATTAGGTAAAGTTAGCTTTTTCTTCTTATAGACCTTGTTTAATGCATTCATGAAAGCATCAAACTGACCATCACCTTGTGCGTTTTCTTCAAAAACCTCATTTTCTATGCGAACGGAAATGGTTGCAGAAGGACGTAAACCCTTAGAATGGGTTAAAACATAAGATTCAACAGTAACTTTTTCGGTATAAGAAGAGCTTTTGTCCAATACATCAGAAATAATATAGGGAAGGTCTTCTTTGGTTACAGTTTCTTTTCTGTCTCCCAATTCTATAACACGTTGCGTAACCTTTCTTAAATCTTCATCGTTTAATTTAAGGCCAAGTTCATTTAGGTTCTTCTCTATATTGGCTTTGCCAGAGGTTTTCCCAAGTGCGTACTTACGTTTTCTACCAAAACGTTCGGGTAATAAATCACTAAAGTAAAGATTCTTTTTATTGTCTCCATCGGCATGTATTCCCGCTGTTTGCGTAAATACATTATCTCCGGTAATAGGCTTATTATGAGGGATGCGAACACCAGAGAATGTTTCTACCAGTTTACTTACCTTATAAATGGAAGACTCTTTGATATTAATCTCAATTTCGGGTAAGAAATCGTGAATTACGGCAACAGCACTTTCGATTGGTGCATTTCCAGCTCTTTCACCCATTCCATTAACAGTTAAATGCAATCCGTTAACACCGCATTTAACTGCTTCCAGTATATTGGCAGTAGCTAAATCGTAATCGTTATGCGCATGAAAATCAATATGCAAATTCGGGTAGCTGATTCTTACTTTGGATATAAACTGGTTGGTTTCCCAGGGAGTTAAAATACCAAGAGTATCTGGTAACATAACCCGTTTTACGGGTTGAGTGCTTATAAAGTCAAGATATTGAAAAACGTAATCCTGCGAATTGCGCATTCCATTACTCCAATCCTCTAAATAAACATTGGTGGCAATTCCGTTTTCCTGAGCAAGTTTTATAACCTGTTCTATTTCCGAAAAATGTTGTTCCGGTGTTTTCTTTAATTGATAGATCAGATGGTTTAATGAGCCTTTTGTTAAAAGGTTTTGCACTTTTACACCTGCTTTAAGCATCCAATCAATAGACACTCCTTTATCAACAAAAGTAAGTACCTCAATTTTGTCCAGGTAATTGTTTTCCTGAGCCCATAAACAGATGTTTTTTACAGCCTCGAATTCGCCATCCGAAACTCTTGCAGAAGCAATTTCTATACGATCTACCAGAAGCTCTTCCAGCAAAAGTTTAGAAATGGTTAATTTCTCTGAAGCGGAAAATGAAACTCCTGATGTTTGTTCTCCGTCTCGGAGAGTGGTGTCCATTATTTCTATTTTCCTGTTACTCATATATGTGTTTATTGTAAACACAGAGGACGCAAAGATCACAAAGTTTTAAACTTTTCTTTGTGCTCTTTGTGTCCTTTGCGGTTAATTCAATTTCAATTAAAATGGTCTTGTTTCAGCAAAAGCTTCGATTTCAGAAGTCATGCTTTTCAAGTAATCTATATCGTCAAAACCGTTTAACATATTTCCTTTTTTGTAGCTGTTGATATCAAATTTCTCTGACTCGCCAGTTGCCAATAAAGTAATGGTTTGCTCTGGAAGGTTTACTTCTAATTCAGTTTCCGGATTATCGTAAACTACAGCGAATATTTTCTCTAAAAACTCAGGGCTGATCTGAACAGGTAATACACCAATGTTAAGACAGTTATTTTTAAAGATATCTGCAAAGAAACTGGATACTACACATCTGAAACCATAATCGTACACAGACCATGCAGCATGCTCTCTGGAAGAACCTGAACCGAAGTTTTTACCACCAACTAAGATTTTTCCCTTATAAGTGGCATCGTTTAAAACGAAATCTGCTTTAGGAGTGTCGTCTGAATTGTATCTCCAGTCACGGAAAAGGTTGTCACCAAACCCAACTCTTTCTGTTGCTTTTAAGAAACGAGCAGGAATAATTTGATCGGTATCCACATTCTCGATAGGAAGAGGAACCGCTGTACTTGTTAATATATTGAATTTATCGTAAGCCATTTTTTTTAGCCTCACCCCAACCCCTTTCCTAAAGAGAGGGGCTTATAAAGGGTATTTAATGTTTGTAATTATATTATTTACGTTTGCTGCTTTTGCTTTAAGCCTATTGCTTTCTGCTTCAATTCAGCTTAAATTAAAGTTCTCGGATCTGTAACTTTTCCAGTAACAGCAGCAGCAGCAGCTACTAAAGGACTAGCTAACATAGTTCTGGAACCAGGACCTTGTCTTCCTTCAAAGTTTCTGTTAGAAGTACTTACTGCGTATTTTCCAGCAGGTACTTTATCATCGTTCATGGCCAAACAAGCAGAACAACCAGGCTGACGTAATACAAATCCAGCTTCTGTTAAGATATCTAAAATACCTTCTTCTTTAATTTGGGCTTCTACGATATGTGATCCGGGAACTAACCATGCAGTAACATTATCAGCTTTTTGTCTTCCTTTTACAATAGAAGCAAAAGCTCTGAAATCTTCGATTCTACCATTTGTACAGCTTCCAACGAAAACATAATCTACTTGTTTACCTATCATAGTATCACCTTCGTTGAAACCCATATAGTTTAGAGATTTCTCATAAGTAGCTACGCCGCCTTCAACTTGTTCTGCATTTGGAACAGACTCAGAGATACCAATTCCCATTCCCGGGTTAGTACCGTAGGTAATCATGGGCTCAATATCAGAACCTGCATAAGTATGTTCGATATCAAAAACTGCATCTGCATCAGTTTTCAATGTTTTCCAATACTCCATTGCTTTGTCCCAAGCTGCTCCTTTAGGCGTAAACTCGCGATCTTTGATATAATTAAATGTTGTTTCGTCAGGAGCAATCATACCACCACGAGCACCCATTTCTATGCTTAGGTTACACACAGTCATACGGCCTTCCATACTCATTTTTTCGAAAACTTCACCTGCATACTCTACAAAGTATCCTGTAGCACCAGAGGTGGTTAATTTAGAAATGATGTATAAAGCAACGTCTTTTGGTGTAACGCCTTTATTCAGACCTCCAGTGATGTTGATCCTCATTTTCTTAGGTTTTGGTTGCATAATACATTGCGTAGTCAAAACCATTTCCACTTCTGAAGTACCTATACCGAAAGCGATAGCTCCGAAAGCACCATGAGTAGAAGTATGAGAGTCTCCACAAACGATTGTAGCGCCAGGCTGCGTAATTCCATACTCGGGACCTACAACGTGAACGATACCATTTTTTTGGTGTCCTAATCCCCAGTGGCTAATGCCATAATGGTTCGCATTTTCTTCCAACGCTTTTAATTGGTTAGCAGAAAGTGGATCTGCAACCGGTAAGTGCTGGTTAATTGTTGGCGTATTGTGGTCTGCGGTAGCAAACGTACGTTTAGGATAAAGTACAGAGTTTCCTCTGTTTTTTAAACCTAAGAAAGCTACCGGACTCGTTACTTCGTGTATTAAATGTCTGTCAATGAAAAGAACATCTGGTCCTCCTTCAATTTTACGAACCACGTGGCTGTCCCACACTTTGTCGAATAACGTATTGCTCATCTTTATGTTGTGTTTTCTTTTTTTACTGATTAAATAAACTTATTTACTGCATCTAAATACGCTTGCGCCGATGCTTGTACAATATCTGTATGGAAACCATAGCCTATGTACGTTTTTTCGTTATAAACTAAAGTCATGGTTACTTTACAGTTGTCATTACTTCCGCCGTGGATAGAGTCGATATGCAATTCTTTTAAGTTGATATCTTTTCCGATGATGGCATTTACCGCATTGATAGTGGCATTTACCGGTCCGTTTCCTGTTGCAGAAGCTTCTTTTACCTCGTTTTTATACTCAATCTGAATGGTTGAAGTAGGTACCAAAGGATGTCCGCATTGTACTTGTAATAGTTTAATGTGGATGCCATCTTTATAATTGTTATCTCCTTCACCCATCAACGACAATAAGTCGTCATCATTAATCTCTTTCTTTTTATCTGCTAAAATTAAGAATCTTTCGTAAACTTCTTCTAAATTAATCTTATCTGCTACATATCCTAAACGCTCTAAATGGTGTTTTAATGCATGACGGCCACTTCTTGCTGTCAATATGATTTCAGATTGATCAATACCCACATCTTCCGGATTGATAATTTCGTAATTCTCTCTAAACTTTAATACACCGTCCTGATGGATACCTGAGCTGTGTGCAAATGCATTTTTACCTACAATAGCTTTGTTAGGTTGTACAGGCATACGCATCATCCGGCTAACCATAGCGCTTAACTGTGCAAACTTTTTGCTGTTAATATTGGTGTATTTACCCAAAGAGCTGTGTGTTTTTAGTACCATGGCTACTTCTTCTAAAGAAGTGTTACCCGCTCTTTCTCCAATACCGTTAATGGTACACTCTACCTGTCTTGCACCATTCATGATACCGGCAATAGAGTTGGCCGTTGCCAAACCTAAATCGTTATGGCAATGCACCGAAATAATAGCCTGATCAATGTTTTTAACGTTTTCCATTAAATACTTGATTTTAGCACCATATTGGTCTGGTAAACAGTATCCGTTGGTATCCGGAATATTAACTACTGTGGCACCGGCAGCAATTACAGCCTCTACCATTTTTGCCAGATATTCTATGTCTGCTCTTCCCGCATCTTCTGCATAAAACTCAACGTCTTCAACAAACTTTTTAGCATATTTTACTGCGTCAGACGCTCTTTGCAGAATGTCTTCTCTTGTACTGTTAAATTTGTATTTAATATGCATATCAGAAGAACCTATACCAGTATGTATTCTAGGTCTTTTAGCATATTTTAAAGCCTCCGCAGCTGCATCTATATCTTTTGTGTTAGCTCTTGTAAGCGCACAAATGATAGGATCTTTTACTGCTTTTGATAGTTCTACAACACTTTGGAAATCACCAGGGCTTGAAATGGGAAATCCAGCTTCAATAACATCAACACCCAGTAACTCAAGTTCTTTAGCAATCTCAATCTTCTCGTTCGTTGTTAACTGGCAACCAGGTACTTGCTCTCCATCTCTAAGAGTGGTGTCAAATACATAAATGCGGTTCGGATCGTGTATCATATTTTCTTCTATTTTTTAGAGGCCTAAGCCTAGTTTTACTTTTTTGGTGGAAGGATTGTATTGTCATCCCTCTTTGTATCTGAAAGCCGATTACTCGACTGTTGATTTCAATTTTAATTTAATAACCGAAGCTTTAAGCATCTTCAGCAAAAATGTTGATGTCTTCAATTATTTTTACATGACCTTTATCTAACAAAATCCTTTTTTCAAGTGTATTGGGTAATGCCGATTCGTAATGTCCCACGTAAATCAATGTCATTCCGTTACTACATAACTCATCTACCAACTGGTTGAAATATTTAGTTTGTTGTTGATCTAATCCCTGACAAGGTTCATCCAGAATTAATAATTCAGGATTTTTGATAATTGTTCTGGCTAATAATACCAATCGTTGTTTACCTAATGGCAGTGTGCTCAGGGTTTCATTTTTGATATCGGTTAGGCCAAAGTAATTAACCAAATCGTCAACCTGTTTAGCTTTGCTATAAGGCAATTCCAGCTTTAGTCCAAAGTTATCGTAAAGACCGGAAGCGACGGTTTGCCAAACAGTAGAAGAGGTGTCGAAATACCAATGAAGTTCAGGAGAAATAAGACCTATACGTTGTTTAATGTCCCAAATACTTTCTCCGCTGCCTCTTCTGTTGCCAAAAAGATAAAGTTCGTTAGCGTAGGCTTGTGGGTGATCTCCATTTACTAAGCTTAATAAAGTAGATTTACCCGAACCATTATGACCTTGTAAAAGCCATCTTTCACCTTTGTTAACTTCCCAGTTTATGTTTTTTAAAACCTGTTTTTCACCGTAGCTGATATTGATATTAACCATATTTACAATGCTATCTGATGAATAATCAGGAGAAACCTTTAAGAAGTCGGGCATCTCTCTTAAAGTTTGATTTGTTTCTGATTGCAACTCTTGTAGAGAACTAACTTCTGTGATTTTGCCATTTTCTAATAATGCAAAACGATTAATGGCAGCAGGAAGCTCGCTATCGTTACAAATCAATATCAAATTTACACCATCTGCTACAATCTCGTCTAAAAGCTGATTTAAGCTTTTACGGGAGTTTACATCTAATCCGGTATAAGGTTGATCGATAATTAAAAGCTGTGGTTTAAGCCACAATGCTTTTATCAGTTGAAGCTTTTTATGTTCTCCGCTTGATAATTCTATCAATTGGGTGTTTCTTTGAGCAGAGTAGCCCAAAGCATTGATTATTTTTTCTGCTTCTGCAAAATCTAAATTATTCTCTTTACCGAAAAGTTTTAAATCCGCTTCAACAGTTAATGTTTCTTTAACCTGTAAACTGGTATAGCGTTGTTGGTAATAGAAATTAGCAACACCTTCTACATTTTTAAATTGATACCAGCTTTCTACATAAAGTACCTGTGCCGGATGTTTGCTATTGCTATCAAAGTTAATCGCTATGTCTCCGGGTGCATTTTGTAAGCCGGCAATTATTTTAGCTAAAGAGGTTTTTCCACTCCCGCTAATGCCATTTAATAACCAATTGTCTCCACGATTTATGGACCAATTCAAATCCTTTAACACAATTTTGCTTTTGTATTTTAGATTCAAGTTTTGGATATAGACGACTGGTTCAGACATTTTAATTTTGTTTTAGCCTCACCCCAACCCTCTCCGAAGGAGAGGGTTGGGGTGAGTGCTATATGTTAATTTTTGCAATAAAGTCACTCTGTCCCAAAGTCCCCTCTCTTTCGGAGAGGGGGTTTAGGGGTGAGGCTTTTTATGCAGTTTTGATAGCTTTCATAGCAGTCATTGCTTTACGCAATTTTCTACCTACTACTTCAACCTCATGATCACGTAAAACTTCGTTGATAGCAACTAATTCTGCATTGTCTACAGAACCGTCTTTACCATCATTGAAGTTTTTACCTACTAAGTCAGTATCAACAGTTTTCATGAAATCTGCCAATAGAGGCTTGCAAGCCTGGTCGAATAAATAACAACCGTACTCAGCAGTATCAGAGATTACACGATTCATCTCGAATAATTTTTTACGAGCAATTGTGTTCGCAATTAGAGGAGTTTCGTGTAGAGACTCATAGTAAGCAGATTCTGCTTTGATACCTGCTTCAACCATTGTTTCGAAAGCTAATTCAACACCAGCTCTTACGAAAGCAACCATTAAAGTATAGTTGTCAAAGTATTCTTGCTCTCCAATTTTAACTTCTCCGGCTGGAGTTTTTTCGAAAGCAGTCTCACCTGTTTCTGCTCTCCATTTTAATAGGTTTGCATCTCCGTTAGCCCAGTCTTCCATCATGGTTTTGCTAAACTCACCAGACATGATATCGTCCTGATGTTTTTGGAATAATGGACGCATGATGTCTTTCAATTCTTCAGAGATTTTGAAAGCAGCAACTTTAGCAGGATTGCTCAATCTGTCCATCATACCGCTCACACCACCGTGTTTTAATGCTTCGGTGATTACTTCAACACCATATTGTACTAATTTAGAAGCGTAACCAGCATCAATTCCTTTTTCAATCATTTTATCGAAAGAAAGGATAGATCCTGTTTGTAACAAACCACAAAGAATAGTTTGCTCTCCCATTAAATCAGATTTTACTTCGGCAACAAAAGAAGATCTTAACACACCTGCTCTATGGCCACCAGTACCCACACAATAAGCTTTAGCTTGTGCTAAACCTTTACCTTCAGGATCGTTCTCTGGGTGAACAGCAATTAAGGTAGGAACACCAAAACCTCTTAAATACTCAGCTCTAACTTCAGAACCCGGACATTTAGGCGCAACCATAATTACAGTGATGTCTTTACGAACTTGCATACCTTCTTCCACGATATTGAATCCGTGAGAATAAAGTAGGGTAGAACCTTGTTTCATAAAAGGCATTACTGCATTTACTACCGCTGTATGTTGTTTGTCAGGAGTTAGGTTTACTACTACATCTGCAGAAGGAATTAACTCTTCGTAAGTACCAACTTTGAAGTTGTTTTCTGTAGCATTTTTCCATGAATCTCTTTTACCTTCGATAGCTTCTTTACGTAGAGCGTAAGAAATATCTAAGCCGCTATCTCTTAAGTTTAAACCTTGGTTTAAACCTTGAGCACCTGCTCCAACGATAACAATTTTTTTGCCTTTTAAAGCATTTATGCCATCTGCGAATTCAGAGTTTTCCATAAACTCACAAACGCCCAATTGGTTCAATTGCTCTCTTAATGGTAAGGTGTTAAAATAATTTGCCATTTTTTAGTTGTTATTACTGTATTAAAATTCTACTGTTTCTTTATTAAATTCTTTTGAGCTAAAGCATAACCCAAATGGATGTTGTCATGTCCGGCAGTAGTTGTAAGTATTTCTTCAAAAGATGTCATTTCTACTTTATAAGTTAAGGTAGCAAACGATTGTACTTTTTTAAAAACACCTTGCTCATAATCTTCCCGAATAGACTCGATGGTTGATATAGCAAGAGACTTTAACTCATTAATCTCTTCAGCATTTATATAACGGGAAGGTTTTGTATCCCTTTTATAATCATCGTTATACTTTACCTCAGTTGCATCATTTTTAATTCCGGTGCGAACATAGCAAAGCGTTTGTGTACTTACAACTATGTGCCCAAAATTCCAGATGATATTATTCCTGAAACCTTCAGGAATTTGGTTGAGTTCTGCTACTGAAAGAGAGTCTACCAACTGAATAAATGCCTGTCGTGTTTGGATAATGAAATTAAAAACTTGCTCTGTCATATCATTACATCGTAAACACTTTATCTCTTTTATTCAGGTATTCGTTTTCCGAAGCATGTTCACCAGGAAGCCTGTTTTCAAATTGTTTCAGTTTGGAGTGGAACCCCTCACTATTTTTAATAATAGCAACTTTTCCACTTCTCACAAACTCAATTAAACCATAAGGTTGCAATACCCCAATCAATTTATCAGTTTCTTCCCTGTGTCCGGTAGTTTCAAAAACAGTGTAGTCTTTTCTGATAACTACAGCTCTGGCTCCATGTTCTCTTAACAAGCGTTCCACACTGGCTTTTTCTGCAATAATATCTGTAGGTACTTTATAAAGTGCCAATTCTTGCCAGATGATTTCTTCGTTCTTATTAAAATATACTTTCAGAACCTCTACTTGTTTTTCCAGTTGTCTGGCTACTTTTCTAACCACTTCCTCCGTTTCATGTATCACAATAGTAAATCTATGAATGCTGTCCACTTCAGAAGGAGAGGTGTTTAGGCTCTCAATATTTAGCTTTCTACGGCTAAATATAATCGCAATTCTGCTCAGTAAACCAACTTGGTTTTCGGTATAAACTGTGATGGTATATTCCTGCTTTTCTATTTTTGCGTCCATAATGATTTACTAATTATTTAAGCCTGATTTCACTTACGCTGCATCCTTGAGGTACCATAGGGAAAACATTGTTTTCTTTGGTAACCATAACCTCTAAAAGGTAAGAGCCTTTGTGGTTTAACATCGTTTCTAAAGCAGATTGTAACTGTGCTCTTTCAGAAACTTTTTGCCCGTCTATATAATAGCTTTTTGCTAAAGCAACAAAGTCAGGACTGGTGATATTTACGAAAGAATATCTTCTGTCGTGGAAAAGCTCTTGCCATTGTCTAACCATTCCTAAGAACTGGTTATTTAAGATAACAATTTTAACATCTACCCCGCTTTGCATAATGGTACCCAATTCCTGAAGTGTCATTTGGAAACCACCATCTCCGATGATAGCAACAACGGTTCTGTTCTGTGCGCCAAATTTAGCTCCAATAGCAGCTGGAAGCGCAAACCCCATAGTGCCTAATCCACCACTGGTGATATTACTTCTGGTATGATTGAACTTAGCATAACGACAAGCTACCATCTGGTGCTGGCCCACGTCAGTTACAATTACAGCATCTCCATGAGTAAGTTTATTCAGTAAATTAATCACTTCGCCCATAGTCATCTCACCTTCTTTCGGGTTGATTTCTTTGTCTATACATTCAGAAACTTCTTCTTTTTCGTAATCTCTGAACTTTTGTAACCAGGCTGTATGTTTCTTTTTATCAACCAATTCGGTTAAAAGTGGTAAAGTTTCTTTACAATCTCCCCAAACCGGAACGGTTGTTTTTACGTTTTTGTCAATCTCCGCCGGGTCAATATCTAAATGGATCACTTTAGCCTGTTTAGCATATTTGTCTAAACGACCGGTTACACGATCGTCAAAACGCATCCCAATAGCAATGAGTACATCACATTCGTTGGTTAATACGTTAGGGCCGTAGTTTCCATGCATACCTAACATACCTACATTTAATTCGTGGTCTGTAGGGATTGCACCTGCTCCCATAATTGTCCATGCAGAAGGAATACCTGCTTTTTCTACAAAAGCTTTAAACTCTGCCTCTGCATTACCTAATAATACACCTTGTCCAAATAAAACAAAAGGTTTTTCAGCTTTATTGATCAATTCGGCAGCCTGTTCAATATATTCTTTTCTTACAATTGGAGCAGGTCTGTAACTTCTGATATGGTCACATTTTTTATAACCGTAATATTCTGTCAGTTGTAGCTGTGCGTTCTTAGTTATATCAATCAATACCGGCCCCGGTCTTCCTGTTCTTGCGATGTAGAAAGCCTTAGCCATAACTTCTTCAATTTCGGAAGCATCGGTAATTTGATAATTCCATTTAGTTACCGGTGTGGTGATATTAATCACATCAGTTTCCTGGAAAGCATCTGTTCCTAATAAGTGGGCAAATACTTGTCCGGTGATAGCAACCATTGGGGTGCTATCTATCTGCGCATCTGCCAAGCCTGTAATTAAGTTAGTAGCACCGGGTCCGCTGGTAGCGAAAACTACACCTACTTTACCCGATGTTCTGGCATAGCCTTGTGCGGCATGCGTAGCACCCTGTTCGTGTCTAACCAGAATATGTTGTAGCTTATCTTCGTAATCAAATAAAGCATCGTATATAGGCATAATAGCACCACCGGGATAGCCGAATATTGTATCAACATTTTCCTCGATAAGGCACTTAAGTACAATTTCTTGACCTTTTAGCTGCTGAGCTGCTACTGTAGCAGTTTCTTCTGAACTAGTGGTCAGTAACACATCCTTTTGTTGCATTTTCTACACTTTTAAAATATTTATACAATACCCCTCTTTTAACCGGAGGTTCTGGTTGTTTCCATTCTGCTCTTCTGGCTGCTAATTCTTCGTCAGAAAGCAATACATTAATGGTGTTGGTAGTGGCGTCAATTTCAATAATATCCTCATCCTGAATTAAGGCAATATTACCACCTTCATAAGCTTCAGGTACAATGTGACCTACAACGAAACCATGCGTACCACCAGAGAAACGTCCGTCAGTAATTAAAGCTACAGAAGCCCCTAAGCCAGCACCTATAATTGCTGATGTGGGTTTTAGCATTTCTGACATTCCCGGCCCACCTTTAGGTCCTACATAACGAATGACCACAACATCCCCAGCTTTAACTTTTCCAGAGGAAATCCCCTGTATTAATTCTTTTTCACCATTGAATGTACGGGCTGTTCCTTTAAAACGCTCCCCTTCTTTACCCGAAATCTTGGCTACAGAGCCTTCACTAGCGATGTTTCCGTAAAGCATTTGCAGGTGTCCGGTTGCTTTGATAGGGTTTTCCAGAGGGAAAATAACTTTTTGATTCTCAAATTCGATATCTGGTACAGACTCTAAGTTCTCAGCAATCGTTTTTCCGGTTACTGTTAAACAATCTCCATGAATTAATCCTTTTTTCAAAAGATACTTCATCACCATAGGAACACCACCAATATTGTGAAGATCTTCCATTAGGTATTTTCCGCTTGGTTTTAAATCTGCCAATACCGGAATTCTATCACTAACATTCTGGAAATCTTTTAGCGTTAATTCGAGACCTACAGAATCAGCCATAGCAATCATGTGTAATACGGCATTGGTACTTCCTCCTAAAACCATAATTACCGTAATTGCATTTTCAAAAGCTTTTCTGGTTAAGATATCGCTTGGCTTAATGTCTTTTTCTAATAAGATTTTGATGTATTTTCCTGCTTCTTTACATTCATCTATTTTTTCCTGGCTTAATGCCGGATTAGATGAGCTGTAAGGTAAGCTCATGCCCATAGCTTCAATTGCTGATGACATGGTATTAGCAGTATACATTCCACCACAAGCTCCGGCTCCGGGACAAGCGTGTTCAATAACTCCCTGGTAATCATCATCAGATAAATTGCCTGCTAGTTTCTGGCCCAATGCTTCGAAAGCAGAAACAATATTAAGCGCTTCTCCTTTATATTCTCCAGGGTGGATAGAACCACCGTACACCATAATAGAAGGGCGGTTTAATCTGGCCATTGCAATTAAAGAACCAGGCATATTTTTGTCGCAACCAGGTACGGTAATCAAACCATCATAAAAATGTGCTCCAGTAACAGTTTCTATTGAGTCTGCAATTAAATCTCTGGATACCAAAGAATATCTCATACCGGTTGTACCGTTGGTAATACCGTCGCTTACTCCAATGGTATGGAATGTTAAACCGACCAGACCATTATCCCAGACGCCTTTTTTAACTTCGGCAGCTAAGCCGTTTAAATGCATGTTGCAGTTGTTTCCGTCGTAACCCATGCTGGCAATACCAACCTGTGCTTTAGACATATCAGCTGTAGTTAAGCCTATGGCATAAAGTTGCGCCTGAGAGGCGGGTTGTGTTTTGTCCTGAGTAATTGTCTTACTGTACTTGTTTAATTCCATTATATAATCACTTTGTAACTTAATTTATCTAGTACTAATTTTTTATACGCTCTTTGTAATGTAGCCCCAACGCTATCTTCGAAATTTAATCGGAAAGGGATATTGTCCACCGAACCGATGCCTACAACTTCTGCAGCGGTGCTGCATAGAAATGCACTGTCTGCATCTATGAATTCTTCTGGGGAAATGTTTTTTTCTACGACTTCTATCTCTAAAGAATGTGCTATCTTAATGATGGTGTTGCGTGTAATCCCTGGCAATATGTAATCCGATACTGCAGGAGTATAAATAATACCGTCTTTTTCGCAGAAAAGATTTGCACCCGGTGTTTCAGCAACATACCCACGTTCATCAAGCTGTATGGCATCATCGAATCCTCTATTAACAGCATCTGTAGTGGCAATAATAGAGTTTATATAATTGCCTGTGATTTTAGCATTAATAGGGGAGGTTGTAGGGCTGGGTCTTCTGTGCGGTGATATACAGGTACTTAATAGTTTATTGCCATTATAAAAATCCCACTCCCATGCAATAATGGTAATTTCAGCCGTGTCATTCACCTTCAGATCCATGCCTCTGCCTGTTGTTACTATTGGCCTGATATAGGCATTGTCTAGCTTGTTAAGCTCTAAAAGGTGGTAGCTGGCTCTTATTAAATCATAAATATCAGCTTTAAAAGGAATGCCTATTTTTTCGCATGACTTTAGTAATCTTTCAAAATGTTCTTTTGCTTTGAATATCTTGATACCATGATCCGTAATGTAGGAGCGCATTCCTTCGAATACCCCAAAGCCATAATGTATACTTTGACTGAAAATATCTATACCGGTAGAATCAGATTCTACAAATTTTCCTTTCGAGTATATGAATTTTTTCATTTTGTTACAATTATCGCTTTGTCAAAAAAAATGCCTTCTAGTTTTACAGAAGGCATTTCCAAATATCATTTATAGCTTATTTAAAACATGCCTTGCTACTGCCACTCAAAATTAAGAGTAAGACCACTATGTTTAATATGAGAATGAGACCAAGCATGTTTGTTAAAATATTTCTTTTTTAATGTTTGATAGTTGTAAGGTAGTGTATCCCTGATTGATTGTCAATACCTTATAAAAAAAAAATAAAAAAAAATTTAAATTTACATTTATTGTATAGGTGTAGTTTTTGTTTTGTTTTAATTATATTACGCAGAATAATATTCTTATTGATTTGAACCAAACATCAAAACGGTATTCGGTATAATTGCTATGCATACATAATAACTGATCCGATTTCTTCCTGAAATGGGTTGTGTGCTCAAAAAAGTTGATGAAAACACTACTTTGAGGACATAAAAAAAGGTCAGCTTTTCAGCTAACCTTTTTTGTGTTTTTATGTTCAGAATACTATTTCTCAATAGCGCTTTCTGCAAGCAATATAATCTTGTTGTTTATAACTTCAATAACTCCTCCAGTGATACTGAATTTTTGTTCGGTGTTTGCTGCAGTTCTAACCACTACTTTACCTTTATCCAAAGTAGAAATAATAGGGGCGTGGTTTTTTAATACTTCAAATGAACCTTGTGTTCCAGGTACTGTTACCGAAGTAATATCACCGTCAAATACCTTTTTGTCTGGAGTTAATATTTCTAAAATCATATTCTTTAAGTATCTAGTAGAAAGTATTTAGTATCAAGATTCAAGATAATCGAAAACGTCCCGATACTTGATACTAACTACCTGATTCTATTTAAGCAGTTGCCTCAGCTAATAATTTTTTACCTTTTTCTATAGCGTCTTCAATGCTTCCAACTAAGTTGAATGCTGCTTCAGGATATTCATCCACTTCACCATCCATAATCATGTTGAAACCTTTGATAGTATCTTTAATGTCTACAAGAACACCTTTTAAACCTGTAAACTGCTCAGCAACGTGGAAAGGTTGAGATAAGAAACGTTGTACCCTTCTTGCTCTGGCTACAGTTAATTTATCTTCCTCAGATAACTCGTCCATACCTAAAATGGCGATAATATCCTGAAGTTCTTTATAACGTTGTAAGATTTCTTTTACTCTTTGTGCACAAGCATAATGCTCTGGACCAACAACTGCAGGAGTTAAGATTCTGGAAGTAGAATCTAACGGATCCACAGCAGGGTAAATACCTAGCTCTGCAATTTTACGTGAAAGTACTGTTGTGGCATCTAAGTGAGCAAAAGTTGTAGCAGGAGCAGGGTCAGTTAAGTCATCCGCAGGAACGTAAACCGCTTGTACAGATGTAATAGATCCTCTCTTCGTCGAAGTGATACGCTCTTGCATCGCACCCATCTCTGTTGCTAATGTTGGTTGGTAACCTACTGCAGAAGGCATACGACCTAAAAGCGCAGATACCTCTGAACCCGCTTGCGTAAAACGGAAGATGTTGTCAATAAAGAATAATACGTCTTTTCCTTGTCCATCATCTTCACCATCACGGAAATATTCTGCAACGGTTAAACCAGATAAAGCAACACGTGCTCTCGCACCAGGAGGCTCATTCATCTGACCGAAAACGAAAGTACATTTAGAGTCTTTCATTAATTCTTTGTCAACTTTAGAAAGATCCCATCCGCCTTCTTCCATAGAGTGCATAAAGTCATCACCGTATTTAATAATACCAGACTCTAGCATCTCACGAAGTAAGTCGTTACCCTCACGAGTACGCTCACCCACACCAGCGAATACAGAAAGACCACCGTGTCCTTTAGCGATGTTGTTAATTAGTTCCTGGATTAATACGGTTTTACCTACACCCGCACCACCAAATAAACCAATTTTACCACCTTTTGCATAAGGCTCAATTAAGTCAATAACTTTAATACCTGTAAACAAGATTTCGTTTTCAGTAGAAAGGTCTTCAAATTTAGGAGGTGCATTGTGGATAGACTTACCATTAGTTTTGTCTAATTCTTCAATACCGTCAATAGCATCACCAACAACGTTGAATACACGTCCTTTGATGTTCTCACCAATAGGCATTTTGATTGGAGCGCCTGTATCAACTACATCCATTCCTCTCACTAAACCGTCTGTAGAGTCCATCGCAATTCCTCTTACCCTATCTTCACCAAGATGCTGTTGAACCTCTAAAACAATTTTTTGACCATTTTCTTTACGAATTTCTAAGGCATCGTAAATTTTAGGTAGCTTAGAACCTTCGGCAGAGAAGCTAACGTCTACTACTGGGCCAATGATTTGTGCTATTTTTCCAATGTTTGGCATGTTATATGACAATTTTTATTAAAATCACTTGTTTTTAAGCCTTTTAAGGCTTTTACTTTGAGTGTGCGAAATTACATTTTATTACTTTAATTCAAAACCAATTTTCAATAAATATTTTATATTTTTTAAATAAAACAGGCTTGCATTAAAAAATAGAGTATAAGTAAAGATAATTATGGCTTGAATCTTGCTATAAAAACTAAAAAAATATCTACTTATGAAAAACTATATTTACACGATTTCTAGTAGTCCATTGCTTAGATTCTTTAAAAGAATTTTCATTGGACTGAAAGGTCTTTTATTCCGAAGGACTGGTTTTCTAAAGCTCAAAGATGCAGATAGAATGATGTTTATTTGAGTTAAATCTCAATTGCAAAATTCTTGTTACGATTTTTTATTTTTTAATTTTTATTTATTATGTTAGCATAATAAGTTGTCAATTTAAAACCTACAATCAATTACTATGGTAAAAAAACTAATCTTTGGGATGCTTTTTACAGGTATTTCTTCCGGAGCCGCCTTGGCGCAGGGCTTTCAGGTTAATTTACAGGGGCAAAAGCAAATAGGAATGGCGGGCGCAGGGTCAGGGTTAGCCTTAGACGAGGCCGCTGTTTATTATAATCCGGGTGCTGTCAGTATGTTGCAGCGTAATGCTATTTCTGCGGGTATAAGCCCCGTTTTCTTCAAGTCGGCATTTTTGCAATCGGGTTCAAATACTGTAGAGTATAATAAAGACGAAATTGCTACGCCTATTCAGGTTTATGGAGTGTGGGGGCCAAAGTCCGGAAAATATAAACTAGGTTTAGGGGTGTATACGCCTTTTGGAGGCTTAAATAATTGGGGAGACGATTGGAGCGGAAAGTATACAATCACTTCTTTAGACTTAAAAGCAATTTATATACAGCCTACTTTAAGTGTTAAACTTTCAGAAAATATAGGCGTTGGTGCTGGTTTTGTGTTCAATCACGGTATCGTAGATTTGAAAAGAAGAGTGCCTATTTCTAATAATGCAGGCGAAGCCGGTAGTGCACAATTAAAGGGCAGCGGAAACGCTTACGGTTGGAATGCTGGTATTTACATGAAGAGTGATAACGGTATTTCGGCAGGTATCTCCTATAAATCTAAAGTGGTAACAAAAGTTGAAGATGGAGACGCTATGTTTGATGTGGCTAATTCTTTAAAACCTACATTTCCTACTAAGTTTAATTCAGAGTTGCCTTTACCAGGGACATTAACGCTGGGGTTGGGGTACGAAGCGAGTAAGAAAACTTTACTGGCCTTAGATTTGAGTTGGACAGATTGGAAAGTATACAAAAGCCTGGATTTTAAATATGATAATAATACAAGAGTACCCAATACTTCTTCTCCCAGAAATTATGGAGATGGCTATTCTGTGAAATTTGGTTTTCAACACACCACATCTGAGAAATTTGCTTTTAGGGCAGGAGCCGGTTACGTGTTTACTCCGGTAAAGTTAGGTTATGTGACTCCGGAAGTGCCCGATGCGGATAGAATTGTGCTTACAGCGGGTTTAAGTTATAGCTTTACCCCGAAATTTGGTGTGGATGTTTCCTTTATGTATGAAGGACTGAAAAAACTGACAGAGACCAATTATGAAACACAGTTGTCCGGTACATTTAAATCTGATGTTTATATTCCGGGAATATCCCTGGCTTATAGATGGTAATTGTTTTTTACGTATTTAAACCAGAATAAAATGAAAATTAAGAATATACAAACCTGGATCTATAGTCTGTCTTTTTTAGCTGTAGTTTCATGTAAACCCACTATTGATACACCAGAACTTTCTAAAGGGAGTGCCGATTTTTCCAAGTACATTGCTGTAGGTAATTCCCTGACTGCAGGATATGCAGATAATGGACTCTATTTAGAAGGACAGAAGGTGGCTTATCCTAATTTAATAGCTGCACAGATGAAAGCCGTAGGTGGTGGCAACTTTACATCTCCTTTCTTTACAGATGCGCAATCTGATGGATCTGGTTATGTTAAACTAACAGGTTTTAATGCTGACGGCACTCCTATTGTAACTCCAGTGGCAGATAAGTTAGCATATAGAAGTCAACAGCCACTCCTGTTAACCAAACATACAGAGGAGGTGCAAAATTTGGGAATTCCGGGAATGAGGTTAGATTTAGGATATGCTGCACCAACCTTTAGCGGAGCTAATATGTATTTCGAAAGATTATTGAATAGTAATCAAGTCGATAATACCACTTATTTTGATTTCATACAAAACAGAAATCATACATTTTTTTCCTTTTGGTTGGGTAATAACGATATTTTGGGCTGGGCAACCGCAGGTGGCGATGCAGGGACAGATCCTACTAAGCAAAGGACAGATAAAACACAATTTGCTCAATTATACACAGCCTTTATTACCAGCTTAACCAGTAAAGGACAAAAAGGAGCGGTAGCCACAATTCCTGATGTAACATCAGTTCCGTTTTTTAATACCAAAACAGTTGCTTTAATTAATGCTGGACTAAAAGCCAATCCGCAAACGGCTAACTTACCGGGCATATTTATCAATGCTTTAAACCCCTCGACCAATACTTATCAGGCGAGATTAGCTACCGCAGAAGATTTAATCATATTAACTTTTGATACTGGGGTAATTGGTAGTGGGCCGGGTTATGGCTTAGATCAAAATTTACCTATAGAAAATAAATATGTTCTAGATAAAGAAGAGGTTCGTATTGCTAAAGATTATGTGACCAGTTATAATAACTCTATAAAACAAATAGCAGAAGCTAAGGGTTTGGCACTGGTAGACACTTATACAATATTGAATGACATAAAATCAGGTAAGGATTATGATGGGATCCATGTTTCTTCATCTTACATTACCGGAAATGCGTTCTCTCTGGATGGCGTACATCTTACCCCGATTGGAAATGCTGTTATAGCTAATGAATTTATCAAAGCAATTAACGCAAAATACAGTTCAACTATACCACCTGTAAATGTTGCTAATTATTCGGGAGTGAAATTTCCTTAGTCTACCAATACAACAATTTCAAATTTATGAAAGGACACTTGATTGCAGTGTCCTTTCTTTTTTTAGCTGTATTTTGAATTCCAGTATTACATAATGTAATTGTTCCTTTCCGTTCAAAAGATTAATTTCGGAACATGAAGAGAATTTTAGTAACGGGCAGTAATGGCCTGTTAGGTCAAAAACTTACTGATGCCATATTGAAAAATAATCAATTTGAGCTTATAGCTACTGGAAAGGGTAAGAACAGACATCATATTCAGGCAGGATATATTTACGAAGAAATGGATATTACCGATAAAGAAAGCATCGCCTCGGTAGTTTCAAAACATCGTCCCGATGCTATTATTAATACAGCAGCAATGACAAACGTAGATACCTGCGAAACCGAGCGGGATACTTGTTGGTTATTAAATGTTACTGCAGTTCAATATCTGATAAATGTTTGCAGGTCAGAAAATATCCATTTAATTCATCTGTCCACAGATTTTATTTTTGATGGAGCTGATGGCCCTTATACAGAAGATGCGACTCCCAATCCGCTATCGTATTATGGCGAATCTAAATTAGCAGCAGAAAAGCTATTGGAAAAGTCAGGGATAAACTATGCAATATTAAGAACCATTATTGTTTATGGTATTGTGAACGATATGAGCAGAAGTAATATTATACTTTGGGCAAAAGGAGCTTTAGAGAAGGGAAATCCTATTAATGTGGTTAACGATCAATGGAGGATGCCTACTCTGGCAGAAGATCTTGCTGATATTTGTCTGCTAGCCGTAGAAAAACAAGCTCAGGGAATTTACAATGCTTCAGGGAAAGATTTAATGAGTATATTGGAACTCGTGGAAAGAGTGGCAGATTATTACGGGTTAGATAAATCGCTGATCAATCCAATATCATCAGAAAGTTTAAATCAGGCAGCAAAAAGACCGGTTAAAACGGGGTTTGTTCTGGATAAATCTATTAAAGAATTAGGTTATACGCCTCATACGTTCGAGGAAGGTATCCGTATCATGGAAAAACAATTAAAAGATATTTCATAAATTTTTTGTAATTATACAGTAATTAATAACGCATCATAAAAAATAAATAATATGGCATTAAAAGTAGGAGATAAAGCTCCAAATTTCACATTGCTGAATACAGAAGCTAAAGAAGTAAGTTTAAGCGATTTTGCTGGCAAAAAAGTAGTCATTCACTTTTTTCCTTTAGCATTTACGGGAGTTTGTACAACCCAATTGTGTACTCTAAGAGATAATTTTGGTTTTTATGAAGGAATAAATGCTCAGGTTTTAGGTGTATCTGTAGATTCTCCTTTTACCCTGGCCAAATTTAAAGAAGAAAACAACTATCAGTTTCCACTGTTGTCGGATTTTAATAAAGAAGTATCCAAATCATTCGGAGCTTTTTATGAAGACTTTGTGTTAGGATTGAAGGGAGTGGCTAAACGTTCTGCATTTGTTATTGATGAGAATCAAAACATCATATACGCCGAAGTTTTAGAAGATGCTCACCAGTTACCAAATTTTCAGGCCATTGACGAACTGATAAAAAAATAAGAAAGAATGGATGGATCAATAAACATAATTTTTATCATAGTAGGGGCTGTAATAGCTATATCTCTATTCTTTTATATTTTACCGGTAAATCTTTGGTTTACAGCACAGCTTTCTTCAGTAAGGATTAATCTTTTGAATCTGGTACTGATGAGGTTAAGACGTGTTCCACCTTCTTTGGTCGTAAATGCAATGATTACCTCTACCAAAGCCGGTTTAAATATTACATCTAACGAAATAGAAACACACTATTTGGCTGGTGGACATGTGAATAATGTTATTAAAGCATTAATATCCGCAGATAAAGCAAATATTTCACTGGATTTTAAGTTGGCTACAGCAATTGATTTGGCCGGTAGAGATGTATTTGAGGCAGTACAGTTATCAGTAAATCCAAGAGTTATTAATACACCTCCGGTTGCAGCGGTAGCCAAAGACGGTATTCAGTTAATCGCTAAAGCAAGGGTAACGGTAAGAGCAAATATCAACCAATTGGTTGGTGGAGCCGGAGAAGAAACTATTTTGGCAAGGGTAGGCGAAGGTATAGTAAGTACTATTGGTTCTTCTAATAGCCACAAAGAAGTTCTAGAAAATCCAGATACTATATCCAAAGTGGTTTTAGCCAAAGGTCTAGACTCCGGAACAGCTTTTGAGATACTTTCTATCGATATTGCAGATATAGATATTGGTGAAAATATTGGTGCCAAACTGCAAACAGACCAGGCAGAAGCCGATTTAAAAGTAGCAAATGCAAAAGCAGAAGAAAGAAGAGCTATTGCTGTGGCTTTTGAGCAAGAGATGAGAGCAAAAGCACAGGATGCCAGAGCAAGAGTAATTGAAGCAGAAGCACAGGTTCCTTTAGCTATGGCTGAGGCATTCAGAAATGGTAATTTGGGAATTATGGATTACTATAAAATGCAGAATATCCAGGCAGATACGGAAATGAGAGGTTCTATTGCCAAGCCGGGATCTTTAGGCAAAACTGATAAGAAGTAATTGACAGTAGGGCTGTATCAAAAATAAGAAACCTTGTCATCGTAAGTTTGTAGGAGGAGAAATCTCATTCCTAAACGCTCCTGAAAGATCCTTCGACTCGCTCAGGATGACAAATTATTTTTGGTGCAGCCTCTTTTTATTAAGTTATCTTTCTTCGCTTTATTAACAGCGTTCTTTCCTAAGATGTCCTTCTACCTTGGGGAGAAGGTGCCTAAAGGGCGAATAAGGGAGGATATTTCGTCATCCTGAATTTAATTAGCTAATCTTCAAGTCCGGCTAGTTACTGCTCGCTACTATTATCTTGAAACCAGTGCAATACTTCAAAGTGGAACTAAGGTGGGAGTATACTGGGAGTAAAGTGCTGGTATAGTGGGAGTAGCAAGCTTGAAAAGCTTGGATTTTGATTTCATATATCTCTATAGATTGGTTACATTGAGAATGTCGAGCGAAGGAGTAGAGTAAGCCTGAGTTATAACAGCATTCGAACGATAGAAGCGGTTCACAAACATCCGATATTTAAATTTTTAAAATAAAATTTGCAGTAATCATCCTATTGTCTATCTTTGCAATCCCAAATGCGGGAATTAGTGGACATCTTAGATGTTTATTGAGTAAACGGATCTGTAGCTTAACTGGATAGAGCACCTGACTACGGATCAGGAGGTTAGGGGTTCGACTCCCTTCAGGTCCACTGATAAAATCAAAGCCTTTTTGCCTTAGGCAGAAAGGCTTTTTAATTTCAAACCAAAAACTATGCTTAATTTAGTATTATTTGGCCCTCCAGGGGCAGGCAAAGGTACTCAATCTCAGAAGTTGATCGACAAATATGCGTTGGTTCATCTTTCAACAGGAGATATCCTGAGAGCAGAGATTAGCAATGGCACCACTCTTGGATTAGAGGCAAAAAAATTAATGGATCAGGGGTTACTGGTTCCGGATGAAGTGGTTATTGGGATGATTAGCAATAAATTAGATGCTAATAAAGATGCAAAGGGATTTATATTCGACGGGTTTCCAAGAACAGTAGCTCAGGCAGAAGCTTTAGATAACCTGTTAGAATCAAAAGGAGCTTCTATTTCAGGAATGATCGCCTTACAGGTAGATAACGAAGAATTAGAGAAACGTCTTCTTCTGAGAGGAAAAGATTCAGGTCGTCCGGATGACCAAAATCCCGAAATCATTAAAAAGAGAGTAGAAGAATACAACGATAAAACTGCTCCGGTAGCAAATTATTATAAAGGACAGGGCAAACTTACTGGAATTAACGGTATTGGCAGTATAGAAGATATATTTGGCAACATTGTTACTGTAGTAGATGCTTATTAAGCTCTGTTTAGATTACTTTAAGGATTATATTTTACTATTTCAAATTGCAGTTGCTTATCCGGTAACTGCAATTTCTATTTAAAGCAAAACTTAAGAAAATCATGTCACAAGGATCAAATTTTGTAGATTACGTAAAGATATGTGGACGTTCAGGAAATGGAGGTGCAGGGTCAGCACATCTTCACAGAGATGTAAGAACGGCAAAAGGTGGTCCTGATGGAGGAGATGGCGGACGTGGTGGGCATGTGATTCTAAAAGGTAATGCACAGTTATGGACTTTATTGCATCTCAAATATCGTAAGCATGTCATAGCAGAACATGGTATGTCTGGCGGAAGTGCGCTTAAAACAGGAAGAGACGGAAAAGACGAGATACTGGAGGTACCCTTAGGAACAGTAGCTAAGGATTCAGTAACCGGAGAGGTTTTGTTTGAAATTACTAAGGATGGTGAAGAGAAAGTTCTGGTAAAAGGAGGAAGAGGAGGCTTGGGTAACTGGCACTTTAAATCACCCACAAACCAGACACCCAGATATGCCCAACCAGGCGAGTCAGGACAGGAAGAGTGGAAAATATTAGAGTTAAAAGTATTGGCCGATGTAGGTTTGGTTGGTTTTCCTAATGCAGGTAAATCTACTTTACTATCTGTTATTACAGCAGCAAAACCAGAAATTGGAGATTATCCTTTTACAACCATCGTCCCTAACTTAGGAATAGTATCTTATCGTGGAGGCAAATCTTTCATTATGGCCGATATTCCGGGCATTATAGAAGGAGCATCCGAAGGGAAAGGTTTAGGGTTTAGATTTTTAAGGCATATAGAACGTAATTCTGTTCTGTTGTTTATGGTACCTGCAGATACCCATCGTTCAATCAAAGAAGAATATGAAATTCTTTTATCTGAACTAGAAGCATACAATTCAGAATTACTGCATAAACCAAAAATATTGGCCATAACCAAAGCAGATATGTTGGATGAAGAACTGGAAGCAGAAATGAAAATAGACTTACCAGAATTACCTTATGTGTTTATTTCATCAGTAGCGCAGAAAGGACTTCCAGAGCTGAAAGATTTGTTATGGAAAGCGATAAATGAATAGTTTTAGTAAGTATGAACATAGAACTTACAACCTAAAACGTTGAAATAACCCTTTCCCTTACTTTAATCGCTGGATTTCCCTGGTAAATATTATAGGGGTCCAGGTTTTTGGTTGCAATACTTCCAACGCTCAATACAGAGTGAGAATAACAAGTTACTCCCGGACAGACAATGGCTTTAGCTCCAATCCAAACCCCTTCCTCTAAGATTATAGGTTCAGCGACTAAATCAAATTCTGCAGATTTATAATTATGGTTTCCGGTAAGTAGCATAGCACCTTGCGAAATACAGCAGTTGCAGGCTATTCGCACCGTTTCCAGATTCTCAATATAACATTCGGCTAGCCATGAGTGGTCACCTAATTCCAGTTTCCAGGGATATTTAATATGGATGTATGGTTTTACTCTAACATCTTTACCAATTCGGGCGCCGAAGCATTTTAGCATAAAAACCAAAATTGAACTTACAGGGATAATTCCTGATCGGAAAAATAAAACACTGGTAAAATACCATAATAACTGTTTTATAAAGGATGCTCCTATATCATATCCTTTTGTATCAAAATCTTTTTTTAGTTGAACTTTGTTTTTCATAAGTGTTGATTGTCACTGCGAGGAGGGATGACGCAGCAATCTATTTTCATGTTCTTCCTTTACTTTGTTTATGTAGAGATTACTTCGTTGCCGCTCGTAATGACGTTGTGTTGGTTGTCATCGCGAGGAGGAACGACGCGGCGATCTATTCCGGTTCTTGCTTTACTTTGTTTATATAGAGATTACTTTTCTGCCGCTCGTAATGACGTTGTGTTGATTGTCACTGTGAGGAGGAACGCTGCGGCAATCTATTCCGGTTCTTGCTTTACTTTGTTTATGTAGAGATTACTTCGCTGCCGCTCGTAATGACGTTGTATTGGTTGTCATTGCGAGGAGGAACGACGCGGCAATCTCATTTGTAAAGACTCCTCTTATTCATACCAATCTTTACTCAGATCTGTCCAATCAGGATTTTCCAAATTAATTAGCTGTAGCTTCTTTAATCGAGACCCAGCTTTTATTTGCTTCTCTCTTGCTATAGCATCTATTATAGAAGGGTAATCTTCATAATAGACTAGCTTAAAACATTTATATAATGAAGTGAATTTAGAGCCATTTTCAAACTTATGTTCCCATACTCTTCGTTCAAGATCATTGGTTACTCCAGTATAAAGAACTGTGTTTTTTTTATTAGTCATGATATAAACAGAATATTGGGTGATAACTGATTTTATCATATGACTTATATTTTAAAGAGATTACTTCGCTGCCGCTCGTAATGACCTTGTGTTGATTGTCACTGCGAGGAGGAACGACGCGGCAATCTATTCCAATTCTTCCTTTGCTTTGTTTATGTAGAGATTACTTCGCTGTCGCTCGTAATGACTTTGTGTTGATTGTTACTGCGAGGAGGAACGACGTGGCGATCTACTCCGGTTCTTCCTTTACTTTGTTTATATAGAGATTACTTGGCCGTCGCTCGTAATGACTTTGTGTTGATTGTTACTGCGAGGAGGAACGACGCGGCAATCTATTCCGGTTCTTCCTTTACTTTGTTTATATAGAGATTACTTCGCTGCCGCTCGTAATGACGTTGTGTTGGTTGTCATTGCGAGGAGGAACGACGCGGCAATCTATTCAGGTTCTT
The DNA here is from genome assembly GCF_042678145.1 of Pseudopedobacter beijingensis. NCBI lineage: Bacteria > Pseudomonadati > Bacteroidota > Sphingobacteriia > Sphingobacteriales > Sphingobacteriaceae > Pseudopedobacter > Pseudopedobacter beijingensis. The sequence goes on from NZ_JBHUDG010000002.1 coordinate 196,321, forward strand.
CCTTTGCTTTGTTTATGTAGAGATTACTTCGCTGTCGCTCGTAATGACCTTGTATTGATTGTCATTGCAAGGAGGAACGACACGGCAATATTTCCACGAAGAAATAGCGAATAATTTACCTTCAAGCTCTTGTTCTTCTTCTGCTCCACCAATAAACACCCAACATCAATAATACATAACAGAAATAATTAAAAAGATCATGATGGTCTACACTCAATTTCTTCGCTTCTTTCATATAGTAAGCAATCAGGAATATTCTTAGAGAATTTAAAACTGTAAAGACAAAAAATCCAATCAGAATAAAATAAACTTTCTGTTTTACCGATTTTTTAGGTATTGCAATACCTATAGCAGTCAATGCACTTAAAATACCATAGCCAACGCATGAGTAGACAATATTGACACCTCCTTTACCAATAATGCGCATTTGGGTAGAATTACTTAAAGTTTGTAAATCAAAAATATCAGCAATCTTAACAGCGAGCCATATCAGTAATTCCCGATACCATTTAATGAAATTCAAATATTGATCAGCAAAAGGCCAATATAAACCACCCGGCGCACATACACCTATCCAGAATTGACAAAAACCATAAACAACCAGGTAAGTGCCAATTAATAAAATCAGAAATTTAATCTGCTCCTTGTTCACGTTGTTTTTGTTTAAGCTCGTAGATTTTTGCATCAATTAGAAACCTGAACCAGAAGCACTGCAAAAAATGAAATATCAATCCTCTGGTGCCATCCAGAAAACCCAATCTCAGGAAATACCGAATAAAGAAATAAATAAACGGTCTTACAAATAATGGGAATTTCTGATAGATATTCTTCAGCATTCTGCGTTGTGCAATGGGGTTATTGGCGGATAAACTCCCCTTAATGACTTTTTCGTTGTAATCGGTATTAGAAAATTGTTCTGAGGCTTCTAAATTTGACCATTTATCATGCCTTAGGGTAAAGGTGCTTAAAGATTCAGTAATCAAATCAATAATATCTCCCTTTAACTTAAGGATCTCTCCCTCAACTTTAAAATGCTGATCATATAGCTTATCCTCACATAATCCAAAACCTTTTCTAAATAATACCGCATGGTAGGTGGGGTAATGGCCTCCGTATTTAATCCACTTCCCCATAAATATGGTTTTTCTACTAGCCAAAAAGCCATTGGTGTTTGAGGAAATACCAGTTTGAAAACGTTGCGTTACATCCTGCTTAAACTCAGGAGTCAGTCTGTGATCTGCGTCCATATTCAATATCCATTCTGTTGAAAATGGGAGATTGTTGATGGCCCAGTTCCGTTGCTGACTGTAGTTCTCAAAAGGATGATTGATTACCTGTATATTTTCATATCCAGACAAAATAGCCAATGTTTGATCTTTAGACCCCGAATCAACAACAAAAATCTCTTCTGCAAAACCATACACGCTATCTATACAGTCTTTAATATTATTTTCTTCGTTATACGTAAGTATTACGGCACTAATAGGTGCTGTCATTTTTTATTCTAAAATTTAATAGGTAATGCTGATGTAGATTTACGAAGCAAGCTGTGTAAAGCTTTAGACATCAATTTTATTGGGATTAAAGTACTTTATTTCAGGAATCCTTAAAAAGTCTTTATCATTATCAGACACTAATATCAGTTTATTGCTGTTGCAGCGATAATAGCGTCCGGTATTTTAATATTATACAACTTTCTAATTCGGATAGTTTCTTTTATAACTTGATCATCAACATAATAAATTGATGAATTTTTAATAAAGATCCTATACACTTCAATATCTTCTTGATTGCTTGGATTCCAAACTTGAAGCTCAATTTCAGTTATAAACGAAAGCAGACATTCTTTATCAACAATTTTGTCCAGGAAAGACAGGCCCTTAGAAGATAAAGAATTGTTTATATATTTTATTACTGCCGAGGTATCGATTAAATATCTCTTTGCCATTGATTTCTAATTATCTCCAATTGTTCATCAATTGCTTCTTTGCCCATTGGGGTTTTTATTTTTTTTCTTAAATCTGACAGTTTTGCAGACTCTTTTTTTACAACGCGTATTAGCTGGAGATCCTCCAGGTGTTGCAAAAGTTTTAATGCTTTTTCATTTGTAAGTTCTATAGTCAACGTTGTCATAATATCAAATATAACAAAAACTATGCAGTTTATTTAGTATCTAGTCTACCACTTAATACCTATAACTTACCCCTTAAAACCTCCCCATACATCTCCCAGTACCTCTTAATCAACTTATCTTCTTTAAAATCTTCTGTAATGGTATCCTGTATCCGCTTGCTGTGTGTTGCCTGTTTGCTTATCTCTGTATATGCTTCATTCAGTTTTTCCAACAGATTCTTTTTCGTTCTTTTACATACCCAGCCTAAATCGTTCTCTAGCACATAATCACTTAAACCAACATTCTCGGTAATTAAAACGGGTGTACCGGTAAACAGAGATTCTATCACTACATTGGCAAAATTTTCATCGTAAGAAGGAAGAACAAACAAATCATTCTCTGCCAGCTGTAAAAACTTCTCTTCTTTATTCAGCATTCCCAGCCAGGATATCTGTTCTGCAATTCCTATTTGTTTACTAAGCTGTTTTAATTCCATTATATAATCGGTTTCCCCCGTTCCGGCTATTTGTAAGTGAAAAGGATAGGCTATTTTAGAAAGCACTGTGAATAATAGTTCCAAACCTTTCTTTTGCTCAATTCGGGAAAGGAATATCATCTTCAAACTATAGTTAAAATCCTGATGTCTTTGCACCAAAGTATCCGCTTGTTCCCATGGCAATTCTACCAAATTGGGTAGCGTAGTAATACCTTTTGGATTGAAGAGAATTTGCATATCGATCTCTTCTCTCTTACTGGTAGTATGGATATGGCATTTTTTCAATAAAGGCTTTCCGATATATTGATGAAAAAGCTTTTTAGCTGCACTGGTTCTGTTATTAAAAGAATAAGTACTTAAGGTTCCTCTTGGGGTAAAGACTACCTTTTTTCCTTTCATCACCGCAATTAGACAAGAGAACACAGATACCAGATTCCACCAGGCATGAATATGAATAATGTCAAAATCTTTAGCTGTTTTCCATAGCTTCCAAAACAAATCCGGGGAAAAATGGCTATGGTCTTTTGTCCAGCGTTTAAAATAATGAACTTCTACACCACCTACCAGTTTTACTGTTCCGGAAGGATAGGGAAGTTCTTCTTTACCATTGGCCAGCGTAGTGTATACGACAACTCTCATGTCAGGCTGAGGCTCTCGAAGCCCCTTATTCTCCTCTTCCTTGTTGTTCGGTGGAGGATAGACGAAAGACGACTCTATTTCCTGCTTCTTATTTCTGCTTTCAGCTTTATTAAGCTCTTCACACAGTTTCGCTACAGACATAACTGGCCCGCCGTAAATATATGCGGGTTTATAAGATGCTACGATGTGAAGGATTTTCATTTGTCAGACTAAGGTACTCGAAGCCTCTTCGTTATTCGTTGATAAGGTGAAATTAAATATTGTCATCCCGATACTTCGTTAATTGTCATGCTGAGGTTCTCGAAGCATTTATATAAGTTTATCTAAATTATTAATGCCGCTCTAAGTGGAAGCGACTTGATTTTTAAGGTTACAAAGGCACAAGAAACAGCTTCATTCTTGCGCCATTTTAGGGGGCTTTAAATGGCACTAGATAGGCTTCGACTGAGCTTGTCCTGAGCCCGACGAAGGGATCATCCAAAAAAACACTAATTTGAGACAGCCTCCTGTCCTTAATTCTGGTATTATATTTAAATTAATTTTAGACCTTCAATTCTGATGAAGTGCTTTCTGTTATGAGTAAGAAGAGGTAAATCATTTACAATGCAAGTGGCTGCAATAAAGATATCACGAAATTCGATCATTTTATTTTTCTTTCTCAAAAAATGATATAAAAAAGCGGACTTACTAGCAATTTCTTTTGTGAAATCTAATTTAATCAGATCTTCGGTTAAAATCTTTATATCATTTTCCTTCTCTTTTGTAGTAGCTCCCATATAAAGCTCGTACAAAGTTACTGTTGAAATATAAATTTCAGGATTTTCTGGCAAAAGGTATAAAGTTGTGGTGTGTTTATCTTTTGCTCTGAGATGATCTATAAAGATGCTAGTGTCTATTACCATTGTTCCGACTTAAGATCTGAGAAAGCTTTATGTCCATCTTTTAAAGAATCCAGATCTTTTTCATTCCAAACAGCTACTTCTGTAAGTTTCTGTTTATAATTAGATACTTTACCCGAAGTTGTTGTCTTCATGGTTACGCCCAATTCTTTAAGTAGCTGCTTTACCAAACCACTTTTGTTTTCCGGAATACTGATGATCAAAGTTTCCATATCTCAAATATAACAAATTCTGTACAGATTATATCCATTGATCGATTAACGAAAGACGACAAACGGTAAGCAATACCACCGTTCAACATGCCATTTCAGAGCCCTCCTAAACAACCATTTATCGTTCGTCATCCTGAACTTGTTTCAGGATCTCTTTTTCCTTAATTTAGCAAGATGGGGCTCCCTTACTACTAATTCTTTACAGAGCTTCGCCACAGACATAATAGGTCCGCCGTAAATATAGGCGGGTTTATAGGATACTATAATGTGGAGGACTGTTTAGTGTCTTATAAAAAGGTTAACCCTATCTTCTTATTTAAACCAAGTTCAAAAATCCTAATTAATGTAGAAATTTGAATATTACCTTTACCATTTTCTATTTTTGAAATGTAACTTTTCTTTGTGCCTGTTTTTTGGGCTAACTGTTCCTGAGTTAAATTTGCATTTTTCCTTGCCTCTTTTAGCATTTCACTGATAATAAACATTTGAGAATTCTCTTCATATTTATTCCTGCTTTCAGTACCCAGTTTTCCGTGTTCCAACTCGATCAACTGATCGAAATTTTTTATATTATCGTATTTTTTCATCGTATCTACTTGTTACTGAAATATTCTTTCATTAATAGAATTGCTTTATCTAATTCACTTTTAGGTGTCTTTTGAGTCTTTTTTTGAAAACCATTAAAAAGAACTACCAATCTACCCTCATCGAAACAACAAAATATTCTATAAATATTTGATTTGACCTCTACTCTTATTTCGTATAACCCATCTGTTCCATCCAGGTGTTTAAGAAACTTTTCTGGTACTCGATCTATTTGTTTAATAAGCTCAAGTGTATATTGTATTTTAGATTTTACTTTAACATCTTGTTTCAGATAAAATTCTATAAAATAGTTCCTATGAAATATTATCGTTCGAGTCACAATGTAAAGTTATCTTAAAAGATAACAAAAGCAAAATTTTCATCTTATTTTCTTTTAGAAGAGTATCTCTGATTATAAATATTTGATTGAAACCCTACTCTTATTTTATATTATACCATCTGTTCAAATATTATATGCCATACCTGTTAAATTAAATCAGTATAGAACTTCAAGTGGTACTAAGGTGGAAGTAAAGTGCTAGTATAGTGGGAGTAAGGATATAGCTAGTTTCCTTGATTTTGTCACGCTGTAATTAGCAATTGCTTGTCTCTTATATAGCCCACCGCACACATTTCGAGTACCTCAATATGACTTGTTTTTATGTCAGGCTGAGGCTCTCGAAGCCTACCTCGTTGCTCATTGTTTGTTTTTCGTTGTATAATTGATAGACGATGGACGAAGATCGAATTCTCCAGTCTAGCTACTTGATACTTCCTACTCGATACTCAAATTTCCCCACTGCACACATTTCGAGAACCTCAATGTGACCTCTCTTTTTGTCAGGCTGAGGCACTCGAAGCCTATTTAGTTTATTAATATTTTCTTGCTACACTCCCCTTGCTGTCATTCTGAATTTATTTCAGAATCTAAATTGGAGCGAAGGATTCAACTTGAAGCCTTCGCAGTTATAAATATGTTTAAGCGAAGTTATGGCTATAGAATAGTTATAACTCATCTCTATTTCTTTATATGCTCGCTTTAATCAACATAGACTTCCATAAATAAGGTAATCTGCCGCATCCTTTAAAATCAATTACCTCAAAATCTTGTTCTTCTAATAAATAAGAAAGAGTCTTTCTCGACCATAGTTTGATATGCCCTCCATCCCATAATGGGTTGGCATGAAAATCCCATTTACCGGCCAGACTCAATACTAAATTTTTTAAGTAGCCATGGTAAGGAGTGGTTAAAATTAATTCACCTCCTCCATTTCGTAATAATATTTTTTTACAGAAAGACACAAAGGAGCGCGGATCATAAAGATGCTCTATAACTTCAGTGGAAATTATGGTGTTAAATCTGATTTGTTGAAATTGATCAGGTAAGTCATCTTTAGCTAAATCTTGCAGCTCAAAATGAGCAGGATTCAGTTTTTTAGCAATATTGATTCCTTCTTCAGAGGCATCGGTCCCATAGGCTTTAAAGCCCAGTTGTAGCAAATGTCTAACCAAAGCCCCATTTCCACAACCAATATCTAAAATTATTCTATTATCTTTTTCACTTAATGATGCTAATATTGGATTGAGGATATAAGAATGCGAATGGGTAGGCTTGGTGTCGGAGTAACCGTATTCTTTATAATTGGTCATGATTTAATAATTTCAAAAATCGAAGAATGTAGTAAATTAAAAAAAGTGAAAGAAGCCCATAAACCATATTGTTTAAAATAAACTCAAAGTTATTACCTCTCCATAGTGGTTGAAAAATACCATTAAATATGACTATGCCACCCAATTCATAACCATTAAATAAATTTTCCGATTTATTATAAGCCCATTGTACGAACATTCCATATAAAAAAATAGAAATAAATATACCAAAGGCTCCAAAAGATAAATAGCCATCTACCACAGGACGGGTTTTCGCAGAGGCTATGGAATTTCGGTTAATTACCTCGGCATCATAAACACGTTCCATAGCTACTAATTCCGTAATTGGTTTGTTAGGCCAAAGGACACGAGGGATTAAAGCTTCCAGACTGTTTTCTACTATTTCGAGATAATAGTAATCTCTTTTTTGGGGAACAAAGCCGACAAATTGATTAAACATACTGATTTCGGAAAGTCTTTCAGTTAAAAATTGCCAATTGGTCTCTTTTATCTTTTCCTGATTGTTTTCATCCAATATTTGTTCTAAGGCCATACTTCTGGCATCTTCCACAGTTGTACCGCCGGACCAGGATTCTTGTCGTATAATGCCTGCATAGGTTGGTAATATATAAACCAATAAATAAACGACAGGAATACTTAAAATAATGACTGTTTTTTTGTATAAGGGAAACAATAGTACAAATAAAATCAATAAACTAGTGATAATACTTTCTTTAAATCCGGTTAACGTAGCTGATAGAAAGTTGAATATAAAAAAAGTTAAGCCTAACCAGATAAATTTGGCCTGTTGATTTGTTAGCCCTGCTACCAATAGAAAAACGCCAGCGATAGAGGAAATATTGAATAGGTATAGTGCAAATTGATTCAATCCGGACATCCAATTAAAAACAAACCCTAAACTATAACATAATAAGGTGAGTTTAAGATAAAAGGCAGGTGTATAGGTATTATTTATTCTGACTGATTTATCTTTATACCCATATAAGCTTATTATGCCCAGAACCAATGCAATATGAGCCAATAAACTCAATCTTTGACTTTTAGCCGTCAAATAAAGTTCCTGAATGTATTTAGGGTCACTTAAGCTGTGTTGATAAATATCGTAAAAATAGAATATAGAGGTACAGCACATAAAACCAGTAAATATGGCTTGTATAAGAAATATAGGATGCATAATTCCTTCGGCTATGGGCTGCTCGTTAGAAAATTCATAACCATATTGTACCCAAGTAACATAAAATACATAAAAAGAACCCAACCAGGCAATTAAATAGGACCAGAACGGAGTCTCTTTTAAAAAAACAGCGATTAATAGTGGAAAGAAAAGAATAAGGTATTTTCTTAGCATTTTTTTAATTCTTTAGTCAAAGCTTTAATCTGTTTTTCAAAAGACCAATTCTCTATAATTTTTTTTGAGCTTTTTCCGTATTCTACAAGGTTAGTTTTTAGTAGGCATTTTAATTTCTCCTGCAAGTCGACCTGATCACCCGATTTAAAAATAAATCCATTCACCTCATTTTGAACTAAATCAGCCGCACAACCTACTTTATCAGATGCTAAAATAGCTTTGCCTGCAGCCATTGCTTCATTTATGGCCAATCCCCAAGTTTCTCCAGGGCCTTGAGATGGCAAGCAAAATATATTACAAGCTTGATATACAACTGGCATCTGGCTTTGATTTTGAAAATCTATAAAATGTACTCTATTTGTCATTGCGAGGGACGAAGCAATCTCGTCATTAAAGTTTTTGGCTTTCAACATTAAACTTTTCTCCAACACTCCATTCCCTACAAATAACAAATGCACTTTCCTATTGGTCATTTCGAACTTAGTCGAGAAATCTGTTTCATTTTTCTTTACTAATTGTATAAAAGCTTCTATTAATAATTCAGGGTTCTTCTTTGGCTCTAGTTTACCTGCAAATAGAATAAGGGAATCATCAGGGAGTACTCCTAATTGTTTTCTTAGTTGTAGAGCTTCTTCGTTTCGGTTTTCTCCAAAGCGATTGTTATCAATAGCGTGTGGGGCAAATACCAATTGTTCTTCTTTTAAACCATATTTTTTAAAATAAGCTTTATTGTTGTTGCCCACATAAAAAGCTTTGTCTACATACTGGTAAACCCATTTCAGATAAATACTTTTTAATATGGATTTTAAAGCACCACCATGATCTAATAAAGTAGAATCCCCTCTAAACCAAACTGGTATTTTATCCTTAAAGTATTGCATTGCTTTAAAATGGCTATGATAAGCATAGCCATATACCAGTAAGGTATCTGGCGCAAACTCCTCGATACGTTGAATAATACCTGAATTAATAATCCCTTTTCTATGATGAGAACCTGGGTTTTTAGCTTTGTTATCTAAAAATTCATATTCATAACCTTCTAATAAAGGAATATCCCATGCTATGGTTTGTCCAAATCCTGGATCGTGTTTCGGTTTTAAGGCTGCGGTACCCCAGGTGTAAAATACTTTTATTGTACATTCGGTTGCCAATAACTTATATACAGGAGCATAATATTGGATAGGGTGAGTACTAATGATAGCTAATTTGTTCATTAAAAACTAATACCTAGAGAAGTTACCAAATGGGCTTTATTGCATCTATCTTTTACAAAGATAAAATCTCTTATATATATAGTATTATGTGTACCAAATTTATTTATTAACGTAAAGTTACGTGTAAAAGGATCGTATATATAAGGTAAGAAACCATTTTTAGTAAGAAGTTGGTGTATGTGATTTTCGTCATAACCATATCTTGAACCAGAGCCATTTAATTCAATAATAATACCTTTAAGGGTAGGTTCTCTTAGTAATACTTTTCCTCCATTTAAGACCTCTGTTTCAAACCCTTCAACATCTATTTTTAATAAAATAGGGCTTTTTTTTATGAAATCATCTAATTTCTTTACTTCAACTATAATATTGTTGTTGCCATTTTTGTCAATAGTAACAATATGGTTGCCCGTGTCGTATTTAGTGGTAAATGCCAATTTACCACATTCTCTGCCCAAAGCAAGTTGAAGAGGAGATATTTTTGTCTCTAAATTGTTTAGCTTAATATTTCTTAATAATATATTGAATGTTTGTAGAGACGGTTCAAATGTTATCGAATTAGCTCCTACAAATCCTGAAGCAAGTAAACTATAAGAACCTACGTTGGCCCCTATATCAAAAAATGTATCTTCTGGTCTTAAAAAATGTAATAAAAAACTCATATCTTCAAACTCATGAAGACCTGTATAAATATTTCCTGTGATTCCCGTTAATCCTTTTTTTGCATAAAACCTAACATTGCCTATGAAATTTTTAACAATAAGTTTTTGGGTGAATGATGACTGGAGCTGCCATAATATAAATCTTCTATACGCAGTAAAAAGCTTTTTTCGAGCCAATGAATGGGCATTAATAAAGCCAAATGTTCTTTGCATCTTTTTTAACATACTATGATATACTTTTATTAAATAATTCACATTGTTTTCTTGTCATTTCTTTGGCCGAATAGGGAATAAAAGCCTCTGATGAATATTGTGTATAGAGATTATCAAAGTTTTGTAGGTAGTTTAATATTTTTCTCATTTGTACGTCTGATACCTCATCAAAAGTTATTACTTCGCCTGCTTGACATTCTCGAATTATTTTAGCTGCGCTACTTTTAGGATGAAATATACTTAATAACGGCTTTTCTGCTAAAATGTAGGGGTATATCTTAGAGGCCGTATATTTGTCATCATTTGAGCCACAAATAAATAATATATCAAAGCTTTTTAGTGTATTCAATGTCTGGTAAAAAGGTAATCTATCTGTTTTTTCTTCTACATAGTCTGTCATTCGCATTCGTTCTGCTAAGGGAGTAATAGTTGGTATACCTGTACCATTTTTTGCATAACTGGTACCTATAAAATAAAAACGCATTCGTTCAAAATATTCAGGATTCAATTCTAACCCATTTTTAAAAGCAGTAAATAAAATCGTTAAAGCATCATGCATATCATATCCACCTCTTCCAATATAACCAATACTAATTTCATGAACAGATTTTTTTTTCAATATAGAGGGAGCAGATATTTTACTCTGTTTAGCAATTTCAAAATCCACCTCAAAAGCTCCAAAGGTAATTACTCTGGTTGGAATTTGCCTTAATTGGGGATAGCGCTCTTGTAATGTATCAATATAAGATTGTGAAACAGCAATTATGCCATCTGTTTTTTTCATGGCAATAGGTTCCAGCCATTTGTTCAAGCGGTAAGAAAACCAATATTTCGGAGGCCTCTCATGCTTTGGCTTGCTCATATAATAATCAGAATGCCATGGGTCCTGCATATCTATTACATAAGGTATACCAAACTTCTTCTTCCAGTAATTACCTAAAATACATACCGGAAATTGTGTGGTAGAAAAGTATATGAGATCAAATTGTTCCTTTTTCAGAATGGCATTTACTGTTTTTCTATAGTTGTTTAAAGACCTCAGGGCAATACTTCCCAAACCAAATTTAGCAGTCCATTTTTTAGAGATGGGTTTTATGTAATAAACCGGTATTTCAGAAGGAATTGTTTCTAAGAGCAGTGGGTCTTTATTAACCTCGCAAAAAACAGGGTCGACGCAAACAACACTGGCATTCCAGCCAAAACGAGAAAAAAAAGGCAGGCTCATTCTTATCCTTTGCATATCCGCAGCATTGCATGGCGGAAAGTATGGAGATATGATCAGTAACTTCTTCAAAATCTTAAACTAATTTTTCAGGATGTTTTTCCAATGCTGTTGCAATTACCTGCCGTATTTTTTCACCGTAGTTCTCCCAGGAATAGTTTTGGGCTTTTACATGGGCATTTTTACCTAATTCTAATCGCAGTTCTTTATCAGCATATAATCTCATTACAGCTTCTTCCAAAGCATGTATATTATTGACCGGGATGATAATACCGCAGCTTTCATCAACCACGCTACCACAATTAGGAGTAGTAATAACAGGTAAGCTTAAACTCATAGACTGGTAAACTGCATAGGCGCTACCCTCGAAATACGTGGGGAAAACCATCATATCACATAGTTCCAGCTTTTCTTTTAGTTCTTGTTGCGGTATAAATCCATGAAAAAAGGTGTTAGAACCAAATTTTGCCTTGGAAGCCTTATCTGCTTTGCCGAAAACGTGAAGTTCAATATCCCCGTAATTTTCCAGATTCTTCATCAATTGCTCTATCAGGATGGATCCTTTTCTTACACTAAAATTACCTACAAATGCCATTTTGAATTTACCGTTCTTTTGTAAATTTGGTGTTGGATTGAAAAGATCAAGATCTACACCATATTCAATTACTTTTAAACGGCTTTCAGGGATACCATAATCCAAACAGGATGATTTTACAAACTCAGAACCGCAGAGAATAAGATCTGCCAGTTCAATTTCCTGTTTGTAAATAGAGAGTTCCGGTTCTGTGGAAAAGTGAAAATCTTTGGGTTTCAAATTAGGATTTTCATCAATGGCTGCCTGATAAACCTTATTTCTATACTGTGGCAAGGCAATTACCAAATCTAAGATTAAAAAGCTTTTATTTTTCCATTGACTGAAAATGTAACCGCAGGCAGTATCTACACCAATAAAAACTTTGGGAGGCATGAAGTTTTTAATCACCCAATGTTCAAACTTACGGTTACCTTCATAATAATTATAGTTTTGTTTGCGCAGCTTTTTCCGCATTATTTCCAGCTCCGTAGCCGGGTGGGTTATGACATATTTAGATGCTAATTTTGAATGGGATTTTTTAGATAAGAATTGATAGATTTTTTTTGAGAAAGGTTTTATCAGCTTTAACCAGATAGGGTTAATAAATACCGAGGTTAAAAAGCGGATATCATATTTCTGTGATATAGCGTGAGCCTGTTCGTAAAAATGATGTTTCGCCGGGTGACAGGTAATGATATCGTATTGTTTTTTAGGCATACATTTTTATATACTAAAACCTCGTTTTTAAAAAAGGCTTTGAAGAATAATTTCCTTATATTTTTCCTTTTCAATTTCCCAGCATAGCTTATGCTCAAATATCTCGAGAGATTTTTTTTTCGTTGTCCTCAGTTCATCAGTTTGTGTAATCAGGTTTTCGATGTGCTTTGCCAAACCAACTGCATCATCCTGATTAAATAACCTGATGCAATCATTGGCTTTTTGAGCTAATTCAGACTGTCCTTTGGTATTGGAAGCTATGACAGCTAGGCCAGCTTGCAAATATTGTATAATTTTATTGCTAATAGTTAGATTTGTGTTTAGTGGATTGTCCGGTTCTAATGCCAAGCCTATATCATGCTGTGCAAGACGATAAGGTAATTCATCTGGATTTATAAGTTCATGAAAATAAATTTTGTGTCGGGTATTGTTGAAAGTTGAAAGCAATTGCTCTTTATAAATTAAATTTACCCTGCCTCTTAGATGCAGTTGGACAGGTGTATTTATCATATTTAGCGCCTCAATTAATTTTTCTAATCCCCTGCCGGGGCCTATAGTTTGTGAGAACCAAATAAGAGAAGGTATTATATTATTGTTCCTGTCTTTTTCAATAACTTTCTGGTCGGGTTTTCTTTTTTTGAAGGTGTTATAGACTACGCTGGGTTTGGATGTACGGTAATATTCTGCCATTGCCTCTGCCATTGAATTTGAGGTAGTTATACAAAATAACCCTTGTGTTAAAGCAATCTTTTCATGTTTTTTTAATAATGTTATAGGCCGTTCTGCTCTTGCATTTTCCGTTAAATCTTCCGAATACCAGTCTTCCAGATCAAAAGCGACTTTCTTCCCTTTTTTTATCAATGCCGTTCCGGCAATAGTAGCCATTTCTTGATGGCAAATGTATAGATCAGCATTTTCTTGTAAAGCTTTCTTTAACAGCAACTGATAACCATAGCCTAAAGCACCCGGGGTTTTTATATTTAATTTTTTAAATGCTAAAATGGAAGTCTTACGTTTCATCTTTAAAATGAACGTTTTCAGTTTTTTATTGGATAAATCTGCAAATGGCTTTAGCTCAACCGAAGAAGGTATTAATTGCTTGTCCGCCAGAAATACCTTTTCTTCGTATTTGCAGGTTAGAATACTAACTTTAAATCCCATTTCGGCTAAAAGGCAGGCTTCTTTTACAACTCTGGGATTACTGCATAAATGGGCCTGTGTAACAATGCAAACGTGTTTATTTACCATTCCTTATCTTACTTATAGACACTCCCATAAAAGGCTTTTCGATAACATAATGTAATAGCCAGGCTACTAAAATAGACAATGAGGTTCCGGCAATTACATATCCGAAATGAGAAGGCAACTTTCCATCTCTTTTCATTAAATAACCGCTTATAAATACCAGTATGGGAGAATGTATAATATATAGGGTATAAGAACATGCTCCTAACCATTGTATTTTATTAAATGCTTTTGTTTCCACATTTTTCTCATGCAGGCAGAAAAAAAGAGACAATATACCCATCCAGCCAGTGCCCCATAAGAAATTCCAATAAATATCGGGAATACCGGTTTTAGATTTAATTATTATGGCTATCGGAATAAATACGATTAGAGGAACGAGATAGGAAAACTTTATTTTAATTCTTCCGGTATAAATATCTGCTAAAATTACACCGAACCACCATATAACCATATAGGCGAATATCTCCTGTAATATTTTTAGCGGCCATAGTTTTGGAAAAAAACTCGTTATAAAGAGCAAGATGATGCTTGTGAAAGCCAAACTATTGTTTTTTCTGACAATGAGAAAAAACAATGGATAGAGCATATAAAACCACCATTCAAATTTTAAAGACCATAAAGCAAAATCACTGCCCCAACTCTCTACATAGCTATTCATCAAAAACGCAAGATTTCCCAGCAGGGTAATCCAACTAAAATTATCTTTTACAATTCTGAAAGGAGCAACTCCTTCATAAATAGAGAAACCTAAATGTTTTCCGTATGAATCCAATAAAAATGTGAATACTAATGCAAAAACTAATGGAGGATATATCCTGCTGAATCGTCTTATGAAGTATGGCCAGAAATCGAAATTAATAACTCCTTTATTTAGGTTACGGGCATAGCGTAAATGGATTACGAATCCGGATAATAAAAAGAAAAACAAAACCATTTCATGTCCATAGATAAATATAGACAGAAAATAGACAGTTATCTTACCAATGAGGCTATATTCTTCGGGATGTTTAAGATAACCCTCGCTATAACCTTCCCATAAAAACCAACGGGCATGATGGATGACTACGTATAATGCGGCCAATCCCCGAAGACCCTCTAAGAAAAGTAGCTTTTTAATTGTAGTAGTATTAACTTTTTCCAAGCTTGAGTTTTAATAATTTAGTGAGTTTCCAACCTAAAATATTGACGAGCATTTTAGTGTAGCCTCCTGACGGGAAAGGAAAATCTGCCCCCCCTAAGATAGCTGTTTTTTTATGAGCTTTTTTTAATAAGGATTCAGAATCTGGATAACACTCATAGATGAAATTTTGAAGCATATTGGCACAAGCCTTTTTTACTTCGTGTTGAGGATATTTGCTGATTGCCAACTCTATTCCTTTCATTAAAGCGTTGAAGTTCGATAGCTGATATTCATATCCTTTTTTCTGGGTTGATAATCCGCCAATTCCTGTTCTATACTTAAATACTGAGTTACCATTGTATATGATAGTTTTTGCATAGTAAAACAAGGTTGAAAAAAACTGAAAATCATCATTGAGGCTCAGACCTTCATCCCACAATCCGCTTTTAAGGGTTAATTCTCTGGATGCCATTACCCTGCCGGGAGGAGTTGTGTGCCTTACATTAGTCCAATATCCAATAATCCATTCATAGAAACTTAAATCCTTTTCGATAATGTAAGGATCCGTTTTACAATTATCCGGATGATCCGAAAATCTTCCCCATGATGAAACTACAACGTCTTCTTTATGATAATGAAGTGCAGCTAACTGGCTTTCTATAAAATTTTCTTCTATGATATCATCAGCATCAAAAAAAACAATAAATTCTCCTTTGCTTAAAGTGAATGCCTGATTTCTTGCTGCGGCAGCTCCTTTCTTCTGGGCTGTTTCAAATTGCAAAAAAGGGTACTTTTGGGAATAATTTTGCAGTATGTTGAGGCTATTGTCTGTGGAATGGTCATCTATAACAATAATTTCCAGATTTCTATAACTCTGTTTTCCGATACAATCAAGCGTGTCTTTAATATATTGTTCTGCATTATAGCAGGGTATGCAGATTGAAACTAAAGGTAAATTCAATGAATTTTTTTCCATGCTGTTTTAAAGTAACCCTCTTTAGATAAATCTACATAATGGTGTAATATACCTTCTGTATTTTTGATTTGTTCTGGAGAAGGGTTTACAATATAGTCTTTCTTGTTCAGTATCTCGCTATGTTGCCCGGCAATTAACATAGCTGTTAATGCTTGCTCTAAATAATAAGAAGTCCCTTCTTTTTGTTCTAAAGTGCTTCCCCATTTTTCCAGGATTTCCCAATTGATAATTTTACTGGAAAAACCTATTGCCCCAACATTCATTAATTCAGGAACCTGATGCCCGCAAAGTTGAAACATTAATTCTCTGGAGTATCCATAAGATTCTTCACAATCTAGCATATAGATGGAGTTGTTAGGTTTTTTAAGCCATTCAATGATTTCTTCAGGCTCTTTCCAAAACAACATGTCAGAGTCTAACACAATTTTATAAGGATTATCTTGTAGGGTATGTATATCTGTTAGTTTCTTAATGTGTGGATATACTTTCCTTTTATGATGTAGAAAAGGGAATTTTTTAACAGGTAAAATTTTTTGTAAGTTTTGGGCTATTTCTTCTTTTAAAACCAGTTTAGCGTGTGGCATTTTAATCTGCAAATGAACTATATCTTTATCGTCAAAAGAACCATCATCTACCAAGATAAACTGAAATATTTCTTTACTATGTTTTACCAGAGAGTATGCACAAAACAAAGTTTGATAAATGAATTTCTTTCCGGTGAGGAAGTAAACAGGTAAGCCATTAGAGAATGACGGAATTTTGGGCAAGTCATAGCTTGCTTTCATCATCATTTTCTGGCCTCTTATTATACGTCGATAATTGAGGAGACCGCCCAATCGCTGCATTTTTTTCCAGTTCGATTTGGGATATCGGTAAAGTTTGTTTATGATTTTTTGTATCAAGAGATGGTTATTTGAGTCTTTAAGTTAGACTTGGAAAATCTTTTTCCCATTTTCATGGAGGGTAGTTCAATATACCTGAAAAAGAAATAGGATATTATACAACAAAGAGAATAGTTAAGTAAGTCATATAAAATATTCCATCCTATGTTTTCTTGGATAAATGGTGTTTTCAATTTACCAAATAGATAAATACCTATTGGAACATGTAACAGGTATACTGCATAAGAATAATCTCCTAAACGCGTAAATATGTTTTGGGAAATAGAAATATACGGACTCACAACGATGAGCACAAAAGTAAAGATGGATACATAAGCATATTCCAGCTGCCCTTTTAGTGCAAAATTTGTAACCAGTCCATAGATACTTAAAACAGCTAGTGCAAAGAAATAAGAAAGACGTTCTTTCCCTTTTAAAAAGTGAAAAGCATAAACCGCTAGACCAAGACTAAAGGTGGGCCAATGGTTAAAGAAAAAGAAAAAACCTGAATCTGATATGGGAATGAATATTGAGATCAAGGTAAACATACTAAGAGCTAACATCCAAAAACGGTATGGAAGTAAAAGTACGATCCCTATAACCATGTAGAAAAACCACTCATAAGTTAAAGACCAATACACCCAGTTAATAGTCTCAATCTTGCTGAAAGGCTTTGTGAGTAAGCTAATATTAGCTAGTATTTCCTGTAAATTAGTGGGTATAAAATTAACCGAATTATAGCCGGTAATTATTTTTTGTAAAACAGCAGCTAATAGTACAATAATCAAGCTTGCCCAATAAGGAGGGAATATTCTAAAAAAACGTTTTAAAATAAACTCTTTGGAATTACTGGTTTTAAAGGCCGACATCATGATACAGTAACCACTTATAACAAAAAAAATAGGGACACCTAACCAACCTAATTTTACGATATTTCTATACCAGTTATCTATATGGGGTATTGGTTCGTTCAAATGAAAAACTACCACGATAAAAGCGGCGAAAGCTCTTAATATATCTAAGGTATAATTTCTGGATGTTTGATTAATCATATTTCTGACTGCCCTTTGAATTTTCCCAAAGCAGCTTGATATTGAATGGATTTTTCTTCAGATTGCCAAGGTCTATGGGTAATAAAAGCCTTTAAGGCTCTTAAAGGCAAACTGAATTTACTGATTTTTTTCCACGGGTTTATACTGTGTATTTCTAATACTTTTACCCAAGAACGATTACTTTCGTAGGCCATTTTTTTTAGATAGGTTAGGCTGTATCTGTTTTGGGGAATTAGATGGGTTACCATCAATGACGGTACATATGCAATTTCATAACCTTTTTTTACAAGGGTTAATATAATGTCATTGTCTTCTCCAGAGGTTAAGGCTTTACCTTTTCTGCCTAAAGCCATTCGTTTGGCATCGTTTTGTGCTTCTTCCAGATATTTCATAAATGCAGATTTTAAGATTACCATTCCTGTCCCAATGGGAGCCTTAATTGGATAATTCTTTATTTTAAAAGATTTAGTTCTATAATCCGATATATAAGGCTCATCTCCATATTCCTGACAGCCGAGATTTATACCACATTGGAAAAACCATTTAGGTGGTTGCGATTCAAATTGTGGAATAGATTTTCCTCCAAAGCAGCCAACTTGAGGGTATTGTTGGTGAAACTTTAATGCTTCTTTCAGATAGTTTGGATTCAGTATATTATCATCGTCTACAAAAATAATTAAATCTGATGTAGAATGTTGAACACCAAAAATCCGGGCATGGGACAATCCTAATTTTTGTTCTAAAATTATTGTAGCATTTGGATGCCAGGACAAATTAAGCCACGAGCTAATGTTTGGTATACTCGAGTTGTCCACTAAAATTAATTCCCAATTATTAACTCCCCAAGTTTGAATCTTCAATGAATCGACAACTTTTGTAAGAATATCCTTCTTAGGATTGTGTGAACAAATGATAACCGATAGTTTCACTTTGAAAATTTGTTTAAAATCAATTGAAATATTTCCCTTATACTTAGCTTTCTTTTAAATATCTCTTTTGTGGAGACAGCTTGTAGGGAATTGTCTATAAACTGAATTTCGTGATTTTTGCTTACGGGCTGATTGATGAGATTTTTATAAACAGAAATTCTATCAGTTATCAATTGACCATTATTGAGTAAATTTTTTATAGAAATATGAGCATTCTTAGCTATGTCAGAAAGTTGATGATCTGTTTTTTTTAAATAACTATTAAATGCGTCCATTAAAGAATTTAAATCGTTGTTCTTATAAACAAATCCATTAATATCATTTTGAACTAATTCACTTGCGCCGGCTCCGGTTGATACAATTACAACTTTTTCTTTCCACATTGCTTCGGTAATTACAAAATTAAATGTGTCCCAAGTGGAAGGAATCAATACAAAATCTGCATTTTCAATAGCTTTTTGTGTTTCTTCATAAGAAAGCCTGCCTTTAAAATTAATATGATTATCAATTATGTCAGGATACTGTTTCTTCAAATGGGAAAGCATAGATTTTGAGTGATCTTTATAGTAATTGTCTCCGCCAATCCAATCTACTTTGGGCGCGCTGGGATATTTTTTGTAAAACTCGCATAAGAACACAGCTCCTTTCCATAATTGCAACCGTCCTACTACTACACCTCTGCATTTTTCTGTTTTTTTATCTGTTGCATCAATATTAGGATAATTAAGATAAGGCAAATGAAGAAAAGATTTTTTTGATAAAAGCTTATTCCAATAGTCAATGTTCAATTTGCTTAAGCCGATGATATAGTCAGCTTCATTGATCAGGTATCTTTCTATACCTAGTAAAAGAATATTTTCTATATGATCTGAATCACGATGTTCATGAAGTTCTAACTGTCCAGAACTTCCTGCCAATCGAATAACTACAGGAACAATCTTATTAGTCAAAAAGCTATAGAATAAGAGATTGTAGTCTGTTATTTCAATAATATCCGAATTTAGTTTTTCGGCTTTTTTATAACAGGCATAACTTAAAGCGCATTTATGCCTTATATTAGGAAATATGTCTAATCCTATATATTTTCTCCATCCTTCCTGATAGTCGTTTTCTGTTATTTGTAAGATATTTCCTGGAAAATCATGATTTGAAATATCAGATTTATAATCTCCTAAAACAATATTTACTGAATTTCCGGTATCTACTATTGGAGTAATAAGGTTTTTATAATAAGTAGCAATACCTCCGCCCGTAATTTCCGGTAGAATATAGGTGATTTTCAATGGGTTTTATTATTTATTAAGTAGACTTTGATTCCCTGTGGGGTAATAAGTGTAATCTATTTGGAAATGAAATTTATTATAAGCTGTGTTACCTGTTTTTATTCGATAGATAACTTGCCTTTGCTTTTGGATAGATTTTGTGAAGAAGCCGATAGTAGTTTATAAAATCTTTAATACCATAACTGATATTTCCCTTAATAATTGACTTTATTGATTGGCGTAGTTTTTTTATTAATTCGGAACGATAAATTTTATCAATGTCCTTATTCAGAATATTTGTGAGTTTTAGTTTTATTTTTAACTCACTATCGCCTTCCCATGTGTTTTTTTCTCTTTCTTCTCTATCGTGGTAAACAAGCGTATCTGTTATTAACCCTATCTTATAATTATGGTATTCGAGACGGTGACAATAGTTGTTGTCTTCTCCGTAATGATCGAAAATTTCATCAAAAAAACCTATTTTTTCAATGCAATGCCTGTCAATTAACCAGCATGCAGCGTTCATATACGTTAAGTCGTATATTTTATCTGTATTTTTTTTAGATACCAGATCAGAGAAAACAGATCTTCCTATGGGATGATTGACGATGTTTTTATAGAATAATTTATCTATAAGCCGACCTTCTCCATTCATCTGTAAAGGGCTTAGAATTCCATAACCTTTATTCTTTTTAAGCGTTGCTGCTAATTGATGTATTGTATGAGGAAGGACAAATGCATCTTGATTCAGTAGAAACGCAAAATCATAATATTCATCTATACATTTTCTTAGACCTATATTGTTAGCTTTCCCAAAGCCTAAATTTTCTTTACTCTCTACTAAGGAAACTTGAGGGAAATTTTCTTTGATGAAATTTACAGTATGATCGGTAGAATTATTGTCAACTACTAAAATATTTGTATTTATGTTTGAGCTTATTACCGAACTTAAACACTTATATATCCAGTTATTTTTAGTGGCATTATAAGTTACAATAATTGTTAATATTTTCAATTTAATTTTTTTATCAGTTTATTATAAAATAATTTACATCGCTTTGATGTTATTATAAAATAATCTTTCAGTGTAAACTGTAAGGTCTGCATCTTATTGAGATCATACAGTTTTTGTAAATCTGAATGGTTAAGATAGTCTTTTTGGTCTGCTTTTGAAAGAAAATCGGAAACCCTTTTAAATGCTGTTATCCTAAAGAAAAGTTTACCTGCTATCCTGCTATAAAAATACCAGTCATTAAAATTGTTGATTGATTTTCTGTAGTTTTGAGCAAGCGCATTAGGGGTTATATTTTCTCCTGTATCTGATGATGAACTAGTTGCCCAACCAAAGTCAATTAAATAGATATTGAAATCTGCATCTATTAATAAATTATTAGGGGTAAAATCCCGGTGAATAATATTGTGCAGGGTTAATATGGAAAGAATGTCTAATATTTGAGAATGAATTTTCTGAATATTTTTTGCAGTCCAAAAAGAGCTATCAGTAATTATTTTCTTTATTAATTTCTCTCCATGGATATAGGATATTTTTATTGAATGTATTTCGTTTTTGTTGCTATATTCATAGATTTTAGGGAAATATTTATAGTCTTTTAATAAACTTAGATATTCAAATTCATTTTTAATAATATACGGGCTACCTTTTTTTAATATGGTTCTTTCATCATATCTGAAAACTTCACTGAAATAAACTTTTTTTCCATATCTGACGATATTTCTGGATATCAACTTATACGGTTCTTCTCTGTAATTTTTTTCTATAATTTTTTTGAAATGTACAGTTTCGTCTAGGGGTATTGTATATTCATAACCTTGTTTCACCATAAAATGGTGCAGAATATTCTCATTTTCTGTTTGGTCATTTCCATATTTCAGAGATGCATTTTCTGCGATTTTTTTTAATCTGATTTTATAGTCTTCCTTTACAGTATGTTTTTGGACATACGCATGATATAGTAAACTATAAAAATGATTAATTTCATTAGGAGTTTTGATGCAGTTATTAAAAAATATACTGGTGTTTAGTATTTCATTTTGCCAGTTTACATCATAGTAACCATCTCCTAAATATCTGAAATCGAAAGGAATGTCTTCTTTGTCAATTTTAATAGTATAATGTACCCTGTAATTTTTATCAGGGAAGACAGGTTTGGCATTAGTAAGATAAACAATATAATTCAGGTTCTCAACTAATAAGTCTATATCGCCATGTCCCTCTAATGTATATTCATTAGGGAGACATTCAAAGTTTCTTAATACGCAGTATTGAATGGTATTATTCAGCAAATAGAATAAATCTTCTATTTGATTGAACCCGTTGAAACCTAAACAATTTTGCTTGATTTTGATAATATTTTGGTCATTCCCCTGATGTTCTTTATAAAAATCATCCTTGTTTTTATGGAAAATCAGCGTTAAATCTTTATTGCTTTCAAAAATATTGTTGGAACAATGTATCTTATGGCCTCCTCCTGTTAACTCTCTAAGGTTAGTTTTGAGGTCAAAGATATTTGTGTTAACTATTTGTTCCCCATTTGATGTTAAGCGATAGTCGTAATGAGGAGTATGATCTTCTATGACGAAAACATAAAATTTGCCGTTACCGCAGTGTGCAATTTTATTTTTTAAAATTTTTAAATAATCATCGCTGCTTTTTTCTTTTTGAGAGTGTGCATAAAATTGAACTAAGTTGCCTAAGAAATCTTTATTGTCCCAAGAATTACAGAAAATCCTTTTAATCGTGAAGTTATCAGATATTTGCTTTTTTATATCATCTAAGAGAGTGGTAGCATTATGCCAGGTAATAAGAAGGTGGGTTTCTGTAAGATTAGATAATGTCATAATATCGCCATTCATGGGGTTTGTATAATAAAGGAGCGTCGTTTAACGAAATTCTTCCATAACCAAAAATATCTGTCTCTTGTATTTCAAATGATAATACTCTGATAATATGATCATAAACTGTTCTGTTGTTTTTAATAGATATATTTACAAAGTATCTGTCTGCTTTTAAATTCAACTTTTCAGTGATATGACATTCTATTTTTTTCTTCTTTTCTCTTGTAATGAAAAGAAGGTCATCGAATGATTCATTTGAATCAAAGGTTAAACACCGGACATTATCTTCGTTGAAGACTGTGATTCTAATGTTTATATTTGTTGATATTTTACTTAGGAGTTCGAGTTCAAAGATTAATTTGTTGTTACTACTAATCCTTTCTTCTTTATTTTCGTTGTATAGCTTGAACGATGTGAACTTAACTTCATAGGTTTCTAATCTGTGTTTTTCAAAATTGTAATTATTTACATTTATATTTTGAAGTTTGTATTGTAATATACAGTCTTTGGTATTTCCGGTATGGATGATTGTACCGTTATCTAAGAAAATACCTTTTTTGCATAATGTTTCTACTGATATCATATTATGACTCACAAACAATACCGTCCTTCCCTCTCCCTTACTTACATCACCCATCTTACCCAGACATTTCTTCTGAAACTCCGCATCGCCCACAGCTAAAACCTCATCTACAATTAAAATTTCAGATTCCAGATGCGCAGCCACAGCAAAAGCCAGACGCACATACATTCCACTGGAATAACGTTTTACAGGAGTATCTATATAACGCTCTACCCCGGCGAAATCTACAATTTCGTCAAACTTACGGGTAATCTCTTTTTTGCGCATGCCTAAAATGGCACCGTTGAGGTAGATGTTTTCACGCCCGGTCAGTTCGGGGTGAAAACCCGTACCTACTTCTAATAAACTTGCTATGCGTCCTTTGCCGGTAATACGCCCGGTAGTAGGGGAGGTGACCCGGCTTAATACTTTTAATAAAGTAGATTTTCCGGCGCCGTTACGGCCGATAATGCCTACAGCATCGCCCTGTTCAATCTCAAAATTGATGTCTTTTAAAGACCATACAATATCAGAAGATCCTTTGCTGGTTCGGTCGTTGGTTTCTCCAATTTTTAAAAAAGGGTCTTCTTTGCCTCGTATACGGGCGTACCAGCGTTCAAGATCACGGCTGATGGTTCCGGTACCTATTTGGCCGAGTTGGTAGGCTTTAGAAAGGTTTTCTGCTTTTATGGCTATGTTGGGCATTTGAGGTTGAGACTGAGGTTGAGGTTGAGGTTAAGACTGAGGTTGAGGTTAAGAGTTGCGCATGGTTTTGATTATTTTGTTTAATTCAAAATGTATCTGTGCTTGTAATGTGAATAAATCTGTCACCAATGTTTCATTAAAGTAACTCACCTTAGTGCCGTAAATTAGTTGATTTTTTGTTTCTAAAGCTGATCCTCTCGCAATTACATAGAAATGTTTTTTATCTCTGGCGGTCTCTCGTCCGAAACCTTCAGCAATGTTGTCGGAGATAGATAGTGCAGCCCTTCTGATTTGAGAAGTTAAGGCATAGTCTTCTTGCTTTGGCAAATTTGTAGTAAGCTCAAAAATTTTTACCGCATAATCCATTGCAAGTTTCCATACGGGCATTTCTGTGAAATCTTTGTACATGTGCGGGGGATGGAGGTTGGGGCTGAGGTTAAGATTTGCTTAACCTTAACCTTAATCGTGATCTTTTATCCTGCCAGTTCTTCGCGTATCTTGCGGACAAATTCTGCTGTAACATTCGCTGCTTTAGCGGCCTGCTCGTCTGAAAATCCGAAGCCCGTAATCAGGTTGCGGACGAATTCTGTTTTGCTTTCCGCTCTACCTTCTGCTCTACCTTCCACTCTACCTTCCACTCTACCTTCTTCTAGTCCACGCTGGCGGGCTGTCTCCCTTACATTGTATTCGTCCCAGCGTCTTTTTAAACTTACATCGTACATGGTTCTTTCCTCCGTGTTTAGTTTGCTGTATTCTGATATATCAAACAGTTTTTCAAATACAGGCTTTCTAAGGTACACCGGCAGTTTATCCATTTTAGACATGTTGGTGAGTACAAATAGCCACTTGTCCAGGTCTGTTGCCAGTTCCTCTTCGCCTTTAACAAAGTTAACCAATTCTATGTAGAAAAATCCCAGTTCTTCATAAAATACTTCTCCTGTTTCACGGTTACACAGGCAAATATCATGCAGATACCTGCTGCCGTCTCCATTTTGCAGCGCAAATCCGTCTAACAGCACTATCACGTATACCTCGCTTATCTGGTAATTCCATTCGGAACGCCTGCCTTTGGGAGCCTGGTCAGCTATTAGCTTGCCTGAATAGTAGAGCATCCTTTTTTTTAGGTTAGCCTGGTCTGTGCGCTGTACCTCTATCAGGAACTGTGAACCGTCGTCTCCGGTACATGTTAAATCGAAGATGACCGATCCTATTGATTCTGCTTCTCCCGAATGTTCGTTCTTATTGTACACAAGGTCCACAACGTTTTTGCGCCCATGGAATATACTGTTGATAAAGCTGATCAGAATATCCTTGTTGGGCTCTGAACCAAACAGGCGCTTGAAGGAAAAATCGGTTAAAGGGTCTATGTATCTGGGCATATTGCTTCGCTATTTAGACTTGATGGTTCAAGGTTGAGGTTAAGACTGAGGTTGAGATTTGCTTGGCCTTAACCTTATTCTTAGCCCGTTAATCTGTTCTATGGTTAAACGGAATAACTTCAATCCCATTCAGAACGTAATTTCTTTTGTTCTTTTAAAGCATCTCCTTCCCATTCTAATTTTCCGGCAATATCAGAAAAGTCGAATTGATTAGCTGGGTGTTTTACGGTGTTAGCTTTAAAGTTTACGTTTAATGCTTTAAGAAAAGCTTTAATGGCAGCCAATTGCTCTTTGCTCTCTGGTTGTACAATCAAAGTTTTCATTTCTTAATCAGTAGGTTAGATACAAATATAACGAATTTTTCTGCTCGATATCTACTGTTTGTCTGTTAAGGGTGTACCTTGCGTACCACATTTCGAGGGCCTCAATGTGACCTTCCAGTGTTTTCATAATTTTATGGTCACCCTGAGGTTCTCGAAGGGTCGATATTTAATATCTCTTTTCAGAGTATATGACAAAATTTAAAAGCACATATAAAAACGCGTCATTGCGAGCGCAATCGAGTGATCTGTATCAGGAGTACTAGGGAATAAGATATCTCTTCGTTGTACTCATCGAAACGACAACATTTTTACTTTTGATACCTCCTTTATATAGGCTAATCAGATGCTGAGACCAGTTCAGCATGACGAACGTTTGTATACTAAGAGCTTGTCCAAAAGATATTAATAAATACGTATTGTCATCCTGAATTTAGTTCAGGATCTGATATTTAGATTCCTCTCTTCGATCGGAATGACAATGCATAGTGCGTTATTCGAAAGACGAAAGACGACAAACGAAACTCAATAGACGATTTATCTGTAATAATGTCCCATAGCGGAAATAACAAAGACGCAAACAATATCCTCCTCTACTTTATAAATTAGTCTATCTTTTTGATTTATTCTTCTAGACCAAAATCCCGATAATTCATGTTTCAGTGGCTCTGGGTTTCCTATTCCGATGTATGGAGACTCCGAAAGCTCAATAAAAATCCGCTCAATTCTCTTGAGACTAGCCTTATTTCCAGATTTAATGTGTTTTTTAAGCTGCTCTTCGGCTAATTTTTCTATTTTGATTGTAAACTTTCCCATAGATTATTTGGGTCAATGGTTTTATAGTCAGCATTTTTTTCTGCCTTTTTCACCATTTCAACAAATTCAGGATTGTATTGCCCCTCATCCAATTTTCTCTCAAAATTGATTTTAAGGGCTTTAAGAAAAGCTTTAACAGCAGCCAATTGCTCTTTGTTTTCCGGATGTACAATTAAAGTTTCCATTTCTTAATCAGCAGGTTAGATGCAAATATAACGAATTTTTCTGCTCGATATCTACTGTTTGTCTGTTAAGGGTGTACCTTGCGCACCACATTTCGAGGGCCTCAATGTGACCTTCCAGTGTTTTCATAATTTTATGGTCACCCTGAGGTTCTCGAAGGGTCGATATTTAATATCTCTTTTCAGAGTATATGACAAAATTTAAAAGCACATATAAAAACGAGTCATTGCGAGCGCAATCGAGTGATCTGTATCAGGAGTACTAGGGAATAAGATATCTCTTCGTTGTACTCATTGAAACGACAACATTTTTACTTTTGATACCTCCTTTATATAGGCTAATCAGATGCTGAAACCAGTTCAGCATGACGAACCTTTGTATACTAAGAGCTTGTCCAAAAGATATTAATAAATACGTATTATCATCCTGAATTTATTTCAAGGATCTGATATTTAGATTCCTCTCTTCGATCGGAATGACAATGCATAGTGCGTTATTTGTGAACGAAAGACGACAAACGAAACTCGACACTAAACCGTATCCACAAAATTCTTCTCCACTTTATTAAATATCACTATACCCGCAAAAGTAATAACTAAAGTAACTATACAAGTATAAGACAGCATTTCCCAGGAGAACGATCCGGCTCCCAAGAATCCATATCTGAATATTTCTATAATAGGCGTCATGGGATTATATTCAATAACCCAGGCATAGTCCGGATAATTTTCTATAGCTGTACTTAATGGATAGATTACGGTAGTAGCATACATAAGTAATTGTACGCCGAAAGTGACTAAAAAAGCCAAATCACGGTATTTGGTGGTCATGGCAGAGATGATCATGCCACAACCTAAGCCCAATAAGGCCATCAGTATTACCAGTAAAGGGAATAGTGTGATTGCCCAGGTCACTTGAAAATCTGCACCAATGAGATAGTAGTACAATAGTAAAACTAAAAACAAAAGAAATTGTACACCAAACTTCACCAGATTGGATACCACAATGCTCAAAGGCATAATCAGTCTGGGGAAATAAACCTTACCAAAAATATTAGCATTGTCTTTAAATACCGTAGAAGTTTTGGTCAAGCAATCTGCAAAATAATTCCATGCAGTGATACCAGCCATATAGAACAGAGGTTGCGGTAAACCATCGGTACTAATCCCTGCCAGGTTACCAAAGATAAAAGTAAACATCACGGTGGTTAGCAAGGGTTGAATAAAAAACCAAAGCGGCCCCAGTATGGTTTGCTTGTAGAAAGAGACAAAATCTCTTCTTACCAGTAGCATCAGCAGGTCACGGTAGTGCCAGGTGTCTTTTAGCTTTAAATCAAATAATTTGTTTTGTGGCTCTATGCTCCAGTCGTATTCTTTCATCTGGTTGGTATCAAGTAGCTGGTATTTAGTATCAAGTAATAAGTGCTGTACCCCCCTTTGCAATGACAAAAATCGAACGTCAATGCGAGGAGGAACGACACGGCAATCTATTTCGGCTCTTCCTTTACTTTGTTTATGTAGAGATTACTTCGCTGTTGCTCGTAATGACGTTGCAGTAAGCGTCATTGCGAGGAACGAAGCAATCTCTTTTTTTGTATTTTATCAAACGCTCACATTTCGACAAGCTCAATGTGACATTCATCTATATAAGGTGATGTTATAGTTAGAGATTACTTCGTTGTAATCTCCTCGCAAGGACGAAAATCAAAGGGTATTGCGAGAAGGAACGATGCGGCAATCTATTTCGGCTCTTCCTTTACTTTGTTTATGTAGAGATTACTTCGCTATCGCTCGTAATGACGTTGCAGTAAGTGTCATTGCGAGGAACGAAGCAATCTCTTTTTTTGTATTTTATCAAACGCCCATATTTCGACAAGCTCAATGTGATCCCTAGTCTTTAATGCGTTTTTTGTCACCCTTAAGTTCTCGAAGGGTATATCTATGAATATCGTTTACTTAATTCAGGTAATTTATCCCATTCACCTCTAATAAGGGCTTCTTTCTTTTCTCTCCTCCAGCCTTTTACTTGTTTTTCAAAATTAATTGCTTGTTGTGGATCAGTAAAAGCTTCTGAAAAAACAAGCTTTATTGGTCGTCTTTTAAAAGTGTAAGCTTCATTACTTATTCCTTTTTGATGTTCAAATAACCTTCCTTCCAAATTGTTCGTTATTCCGACATAGTAAGTTCCATCTGCGCATTCCAATATATAAACATAAAATTGCTTCATTAGCTTTATGGATTGTCTCCCTTTGTCGCCCTGAGGTTCTCGAAGGATTTGTTGTCTTATATGTACAGGTCTCGAGTGCCTTAACCTGACTCTTATTTATCAGGATTACGTTTTGTCATATCCTTTGTCGCCCTGAGGTTCTCGAAGGATTTGTTGTTTTACGCACAG
Source organism: Pseudopedobacter beijingensis (assembly GCF_042678145.1). Taxonomy (NCBI): domain Bacteria; kingdom Pseudomonadati; phylum Bacteroidota; class Sphingobacteriia; order Sphingobacteriales; family Sphingobacteriaceae; genus Pseudopedobacter; species Pseudopedobacter beijingensis. The sequence goes on from NZ_JBHUDG010000002.1 coordinate 225,569, forward strand.
GTTTCGAGTGCCTCAACCTGACCCTTATTTATTAGCATCACGTTTTGTCATATCCTTTGTCACCCTGAGGTTCTCGAAGGGTTTGTTGTCTTATACGCACAGGTTTCGAGTGCCTCAACCTGACCCTTATTTATCAGGATTACGTTTTGTCATATCCTTTGTCGCCCTGAGGTTCTCGAAGGGTCTGTTGTCTTATATGTACAGGTTTCGAGTGCCTCAACCTGANTTGTTGTCTTATATGTAGAGGTCTCTAGTGCCTTAACCTGACTCTTATTTATCAGGATTACGTTTTGTCATATCCTTTGTCGCCCTGAGGTTCTCGAAGGGTCTGTTGTCTTATATGTACAGGTTTCGAGTGCCTCAACCTGACCCTTATTTATTAGGATCACGTTTTGTCATATCCTTTGTCACCCTGGGGTTCTCGAAAGGCTTGTTGCCTTATGCAGAGGTTTCGAGTACCTCAACCTGACCCTTATTTATTAGGATCACGTTTTGTCATATCCTCTGTCACCCTGAGGTTCTCAAAGGGGTTGTTGTCTTATATGTACAGGTCTCGAATGCCTTAACCTGACTCTTATTTATCAGGATTACGTTTTGTCATATCCTTTGTCGCCCTGAGGTTCTCGAAGGGTTTGTTGTCTTATACGCACAGGTTTCGAGTGCCTCAACCTGACCCTTATTTATCAGGATTACGTTTTGTCATATCCTTTGTCGCCCTGAGGTTCTCGAAGGGTCTGTTGTCTTATATGTACAGGTTTCGAGTACCTCAACCTGATCCTTATTTATTAGGATCACGTTTTGTCATATCCTTTGTCACCCTGAGGTTCTCGAAGGGTTTGTTGTCTTACGCACAGGTTTCGAGTGCCTCAACCTGACTCTTATTTATCAGGATTACGTTTTGTCATATCCTTTGTCGCCCTGAGGTTCTCGAAGGGTCTGTTGTCTTATATGTACAGGTTTCGAGTGCCTCAACCTGACCCTTATTTATTAGGATCACGTTTTGTCATATCCTTTGTCACCCTGAGGTTCTCGAAGGGTTTGTTGTCTTATACGCACAGGTTTCGAGTGCCTCAACCTGACTCTGCTTTTAACCTTTTGTGATACTATCGGTTCCAGATAACAACCCTTCAATCTGCTTCATGTACTGTTCAAAAGAAAAATTCCTCAAAGCCAGTTCGCTTTGCTTCTCTTTATCAATAGGTTTTTCCAGTACTTGTTTCAGTCCCTGTAATATTTCCTGTTGGTTATTAGGATTCACCAAAATGCCTAGTTGTCCATTGCAGACCGCATCAACGCTGCCATCCTGATTTCCTGCTAATACCTGACAGCCGTTTGCAGCAGCTTCAATAAATGCAATCCCAAAACCTTCTCCTAAACTAGGCATGACGAAAGCATCGCTGACTAAATAGTGCTGTTGTACAACTTCCTCAGGGATAAAGCCAATGAGCTGGACATGGCCTTCAACCTGTAACTGTATAACTTTATTTTGAATACGTTCTATTTCCAGAGAGTCCCCTTTACCACCAATCAAATACCGGATATCCGGATAGGTTTTTTTTAAATCAGGTAGCGCATCTATTACTTTATCATATCCCTTGTATTGTTCGCTAAAAGCCAATCTGGATAAGCTGAAAAGTACGGGTTGTCCTGGTTTTAATTTATATTTCAGGCTTAGATCCTGAGGTTTTTCGAATGTTTTCGGAGCTTCGAAAAAAGGATCCAGGCAGTTATTAAGTACTTTTATTTTATCCGGATTTACCTGATGGAATTTGACAATAGAATTTTTGGTGTATTCACTCACAGCAATAATGAGGTGAACCTTTTTTAATAAAGCTTTCTGAAAGAAGTTAAGTTCTTTCCAAACCTCTATGCCATGTACTTGCAGATATATTCTTTTTGATCCCAGAAACAAATAAAGCAAAGGAGCCAGATGAATGTGACTGGCTACAATATGGTCGGCCTGTAGAATACTTTTAAAAGCATAGACGAAAAACTTGAGCTTATTTCCACTAAAACCTGTAAAGAAAGGGTTATCAATATAACGTTTGTCCGCATATTGATCCAACATCAATAGTGATTTAACTGCGATTTTTCCTTTTTTTTGCAGTCCAGACAAAGCATAAAGCCAAGATTTATTGACTTGCTCTATTCCCCCAAACTGCGAGAAAGCACTAAATCCAAGATATAAGACATTCGGTTTTTTAAGCATGGAATTTTTCTAAAACCATTAGACTCATGATTTTGGACCAATGGATTTGATCACGATCGTAAGCTTCAAAAAAACTGAATTTAGGTGTAGATCTGTATTTCTCTTTCAGTTCCAGATACCTTGGGTGACGTTTGATCCATTGTTGAAAAGGGAAAGTAAAGCCCATTTTAGGTCTATCCCAAATTTCTCTTGGTAAAATACCCTGAAAAGCGCCAATAAGTAAATGTTTAGCTGGGAGTCCTTTTTTGTATAGAATGTCGGCAGGTAAGTTTTTAACCAATGTAACTAAACTTTCATCTAAAAATGGAACCCTAATCTCCAATCCATGTTGCATGCTCATGGTATCGGCATCCTTTAATAATTGATTTTGCATGAAATAATTAAGCTCGTACCATGAAGCCCTTTTTCCATTGTACGCTGGAATTGCAGGACTATGCGGTTCGGCTAAATGGGCTATGCTATTTTGAATGCTCTTATTGCTCATTCCAAAATACTGTTGTAGTTGTATCGGAGTGAAAAAACCTCTCAGGAAAAGATATTCATAAGCCGAATGAGAACGATTTTGAAGGTATGTAACCCTTTGTAAAGCATCTTTGCCTGTTAGCTTAGCTATTAATTGAGCTAAGGGAGCAGCCATCCGCATTATGGGGATTTTAGAAATTCTTTGGAAAGAAGGATATCCGCCAAAAAGTTCATCGGCACCCACACCAGAAAGGACAGCCTTAAGACCAGTGTTGCTTGCCGCTTTAGAAACAAACCAGGAGTTGATTCCATCTACACCTGGTTGATCCATATTCTCTACAATTTCATCGAAATAAGTTTCGAAATCTTTATGCGTAATTTCCTGACTGATGTGTTGTCCCGGTAATTTGTCGCTGATTAATTGCTGAAAACTCTTTTCTGAGAATTGGGCTTCAGGAAAGTGCAAAGATACCGTAATAAGGTTTTCCCGTTGATATTTAGAAGCCTGCAAGGCTAGTAATGAACTGTCTATACCACCACTTAGAAAAACGCCAATAGGAGCATCGGCCACAAGTTGCTGACGGATAGCTTTGTCTAATAATTCATCTACAAGTTGCTGTGCTTCTGTGATAGATATACTAGAAAGATCCCCGAAAGATTCTTCTTGGATATAGCTAGAATACGGTATGGTTTTGTGTGTTAGAGTATGATAACGCAGATAATGGCCTTTTGGCAACATGTTTACCTCCGAGTAGGTTGTAACAGGCTCTGGCAAATGTCCAAAACTTAAAAAATAAACAGGCCAGTCCGGATTATCCGTTAGTTTGATAGGGAGATCTTTAAAAGCTTTGACTTCTGAAGCAAAAATAAGCTGGTCATTTTGCAAATAATAGTACAGAGGTTTTACTCCCTGACTATCTCTAACCAATATCACTTCATTGTTTGCTTTGTCGTAAATCGCAAAAGCAAACATACCTCTTAATTTAGAAAAGCTTCTTGTACCCCAAGCTATGTAAGCCTTTAGAACAACTTCTGTGTCGCTCTGACTGATAAAACTAAAACCGTGTGCTTTAAGTTCATTGCGGATTTCTATGAAATTATAGATTTCTCCATTGAAAACTATCGTGTAGTTTTCATCAGCGGTAGACATAGGTTGCCTGCCAAGATCACTTAGATCAAGTAAAGAGAGGCGTCTGTGACCAAAGGCCAGACCCGCTTCCGCATCGAAATATACTCCTTCACCATCAGGACCCCCGTGTTTTTGGATTTCCGTCATGGAAGAAATGTGTTTCTTTATAGAATCTGAATAGTGACTAGGACTGATAATGCCAGCTATACGGCACATACTTGAAAGACAATGGTTGGAGCCGAATTTTCATGGCTCCGCCTCCTCAGTCCCATTTTAAAGGGAAGAGTTTAGGCTGCTTAGTGCCGCTAAATTATTATAAATTTCTGATTATTTACTAGATAAAGTAAATAAGAGAGGGATTAACCCCGATGAGAAAGATTAGAGGAGAGTATAGTTTTATTGCCGGAAGGCCAACACAAATATTTTTTGGTAAAACTTTTTTAGACTGAGGCTAAAACCACGCCGAAAAGCCTGCTATAAACAATAAAAAAGAACCAAAAAATCAAATTGTCTATTACAAAAATCAAAAAGCTGCTTCGGCAGGCATTATGAAAATCTAAATACGACTTCGAGGGGTGTTAAAAGTTTAATAATAGGGCTTTTATGGTCATTTAAATTTTACTAAAAGTAATAAAGACTATTGCGAATGGATAAAGGTGTGTTTAATTTTAAGGAAACTAAATATGATGTATTATGGAAAAAAATTTCAAAAGACTATTCTTTTATCTTTCCGATTTGAGAAGAATTAGCGGAAAAAGCGAACGTACATGTAGTAAAGTGATACGGGAAATGCGTAATTATTTTAATTTAGGCACACATCAGACACTTACAGTCTTCCATGCCAGTGAATTTCTGGACATTCCCTTAGAAAAACTCCGACCTTACATCCTCTGATTGTTAAAAATAAAGATATGAGACCTTACATCAGGGAGGGGGATCAAAAGGACCTTGTCCCGAGCGCAGTCGAGAGATCTCTTTCAGAAGTACTTAAGGAAGAGATTTCTCTTCGCTGTGCTCATCGGAAAGACAAGGTTTTATTGTTGATATAGCCCCTTTTTTAGTGTTGCCAACCAATTTAACTTCCTCATATATAATCCATCCTGCCTTTTCGTTTATAACCTGCTATTCTATCCTTTTAGTATCCCGTTTCAATAGTTTTATTTGATGTTAAAAATACACTAAGTGTCCTTGCTTATATCCAGGATATAGCTATGTTGGAGCTAGGTTATAGCAATGCACCTGAAACTTAAAATAAAAAACTGCATTTAAAGCCAATAGAGGCAGGTCGTAAAAATGTTTTTTTGACATGAAAATACACTAAGTGCTTTGGAGGAGCCATACAAAATACACCAAAAAAGAGCTAAAAACTACAACCTGGTCTAGAGTGAGTTAACGAGTTGAAAGATCTGTAACAAAAGCCTTTCTATCAGCATCACTGATTTAGAATATTACACTGATGCAAGTGTACCAATCAAGTCGACTCCGTGACATCCTATAATCCTATATAATCCGTGATTCAGACAAAAGACGATGGATGGAATAGAATGAAATACTTCTCTTTTATTCGAAGCATCTCCAAAGGAGCTTTAAAGCATCTCTAAACGAAGGATGCATTTGGGCAATACGCTTGTCTGTTGTAATAACCTCAATGGCAGCGAGCTTGCGGGTCGAAAGATCTGTAGCAAAAGCCTTTCTATCAGCATCACTGATTTAGAAGATTACACTGATGCAAGTGTACCAATCAAGTCAACCCCGTGACATCCTATAATCCTATATAATCCGTGATTCAGACAAAAGACGATGGATGGAATAGAATGGAAATACTTCTCTTTTATTCGAAGCATCTCCAAAGGAGTTTTAAAACATCTCTAAAAGAAGGATGCGTTAGGGCAATACGCTTGTTCCGTTATAAATAACCTCGATGGTAGCGAGCTTGCGGGTCGAAAGATCTGTAGCAAAAGCCTTTCTATCAGCATCACTGATTTAGAAGATTACACTGATGCAAGTGTACCAATCAAGTCAACCCCGTGACATCCTATAATCCTATATAATCCGTGATTCAGACAAAAGACGATGGATGGAATAGAATGAAATACTTCTCTTTTATTCGAAGCATCTCCAAAGGAGCTTTAAAGCATCTCTAAACGAAGGATGCATTTGGGCAATACGCCTGTCCCGTTGTAAATAACCTCGATGGCAGCGAGCTTGCGGGTCGAAAGATCTGTAAGATTTAACACTAGATAACCTTTGGACCCTCTGCGCTTCAAATTCAATGTACTCAAAACTTGCCAAAACCCGAAATAATCTGCAATAACAAGACATAACATGTACATAGTTAGGTTTTTATGAGATACGTGTTTACGTTTGTGCTATACATCGATTACCGGTAAATAATGAAGATGTATTAACAGAATGTTTAATTTTTAAATTTTAAAATTATGAAAGTAGTAGACAATGATTTAGTAATGGGGGCAAGTGGGAAAATTGGAAAGATGTTGGTTTTTCGTCAGAAGGCAGGCAAGACCATCATCGCTAAAAGAGGAATAAGAACAGCTCCGCTCTCGGTAGACCAGGAGGCAGTTACAGAACGATTTAGAGAAGCAGCAATTTACGCTAAAAAAGTTTCCGACGATCCACTGAAAAAAGCCTTGTATGAAGCCGTAGCAAAACCAGGACAAACAGCCTTCAATCTGGCATTAGCCGATTTTTGGAAGGCACCCGTAGTGAAAAAAATAACGCTGGATGATTACAATGGGCAGATTGGAGGAACTATTCTGGTTAGGGCCATAGACAACTTTAAGGTAGAAACAGTTACTGTTCAAATACTGGATGGAAATAGTAGTATTTTGGAAACAGGACAAGCAATCTTACAGGATAATGGCCTCGATTGGTTATATACTGCGACAGTAGAAAATTCTTCTCTACAAGCCTCAACAGTAAGGGTAACCGCATCAGACTTGCCCGGCAATAAAACAGTACAAGACCAGGTGGTAGAATAATTGACCAACTGTAGTTTGCTGATTTTATAAGTAGAGGTTGTCTCAGAGTAAAAAAACTGATTATTTCGAAGACTTGAGGATATTTTGTGAAAATACATTTTCCTAAGTGCTCCTGAAAGAGAGCTTTTCACTTCCTTTAGCTCAATCAAGTTTTGAAGAGACAACCTCTATGTGTTATTCTCAACCCTTCACATCTTGAGCGAGTTTACGAGCCGAAAGATCTGCCAGATAGTGGTGTCACAGATAACAAGAAAAAAATGTCCTCCTGAACTTGTTTCAGGATCTCTATTATAGCACTTGCTTATCAAAAAGATACAGATAATAAAGGTGTTGGAGATTAGATGCTGAAATAAATTCAGTATGACAGAGACCTAATCCTTCAGATCATCTTGAGCGAGCTTGCAAGTCGAAAGATCTCCAACCCAAAAGCAGAAAGTAACCCCAGTAATTCCTGCCGCAATAATCAGCAGAACTCTTACAATTAGGTTCTTCAGGTCACATTGAGCCCGTCGAAATGTAGTGCGCCGGATCAATAAAGAGTAATAGTGCTTGTTTACCATTAAACATTAAATATGGAATAACGTTTAATAGATTGCTTCACTCCGTTCGCAAAGACGCTCCTATTTTTGTCATTACGAGCTTGCGAAGTAATCTCTATAATGTAATGATAAAAACATCTTACGTCCTGGGGAGTAAGTCAGAAGTATTATAGTTAGGTTTTTTAGGTCACATTGAGCCCGTCGAAATGTAGTGCGCCGGGTCAATAAAGAGTAATAGTGCTTGTTTACCATTAAACATTAAATATGGAATAACGTTTAATAGATTGCTTCACTCCGTTCGCAAAGACGCTCCTATTTTTGTCATTACGAGCTTGCGAAGTAATCTCTATAATGTAATGATAAAAACATCTTACGTCCTGGGGAGTAAGTCAGAAGTATTATAGTTAGGTTCTTCAGGTCATATTGAGCTTGTCGAAATGTAGTGCGCCGGGTCAATAAAGTGTAATAGCTGCTTGTTTATCATTCATTATTAAATATTCAATATGGAATAACGTTTAATAGATTGCTTCACTCCGTTCGCAAAGGCGCTCCTATTTTTGTCATTACGAGCCTGCGAAGTAATCTCTATAAGGTAATGATATAAAAGATCTTACGTCTTGGGTAGTAAGCCGGAAGTATTATAGTTAGGTTCTTCAGGTCACATTGAGCTTGTCGAAATGTAGTGCGCCGGGTCAATAAAGTGTAATAGCTGCTTGTTTATCATTCATTATTAAATATTCAATATGGAATAACGTTTAATAGATTGTTTCACTCCGTTCGCAAAGACGCTCCTATTTTTGTCATTACGAGCCTGCGAAGTAATCTCTATAATGTATTGATATAAAGTATCTTACGTCTTGGGTAGTAAGCCGGAAGTATTATAGTTAGGTTCTTCAGGTCACATTGAGCTTGTCGAAATGTAGTGCGCCGGGTCAATAAAGTGTAATAGCTGCTTGTTTATCATTCATTATTAAATATTCAATATGGAATAACGTTTAATAGATTGTTTCACTCCGTTCGCAAAGACGCTCCTATTTTTGTCATCGTAAGTTTGTAAGAAAGGATTTGGATTAGGTTTAACAAAATATAATTTTGTTTAGTTTAACAAGATCCAGCAAAAGAGAGGGAATAAGACTTTAGTCTGTCATTAGTCCTTAAAGACTCTTCGCAATGCTAGTCCCCCTCTCTTATTCTTGTCACGAACTTGGACAGTTCATTAGGCCTTAGGAGCCTGTTTTCACGATTGATAAGTCATGATAAGAACTCTGCTGCGATCCTTTTTTACGATTAATACAAATATGGTAACAGGAATCGATTGTTCAAAGGATTATTTTGACATTACAGTATTAAAAGAAGGCAAATCAGCTTTCAAAGGCAGATTTACAAACAACTTAAAGGGATTTAAGGATATGCTACCGCATATTCTGGATACCCATGTGGCGATGGAAGCCACAGGCCCATATTATTTCCAATTGGCAAGATTTGTCTATGAGTCAGGAATAAGAGTTTCGGTAGTCAACCCATTGGTTATACGCAGGTTTGCACAGATGCGAATGTCCAGGGCAAAGACAGATAAGAAAGACGCTATGGTCATAGCAGAGTTTGCACAGATGACCAGCCCCAGGTTATGGGAGCCGCCCACGGCGGCAATACAAAGCATCCGTAACCTTGAGACCTATCTTGAAGGACTAAAACAACGAAAGCATATGTTGTCCAGCCAGTTGCATGCATTTGAGGCAGTAGGTACAATAGATAAGTTATTATACAATGAGATCAAGGAGGAAGTGGAAAGCCATGATAAAAGGATTAAGGAGAAAGAGCGCCAGATAGATGGATTGATAAAGCAGCATTATGAAGAAATGGCTGGTAATATCAGAAGTATACCAGGCATAGGGCCAAGAAGTGTCTCTATGCTGATTATTGCTACAGATGGTTTTAGCAGGTTTGAAAACTACAAACAGGTCATATCTTACTTTGGACTGGCCCCAAGGATATATGAATCAGGTACAAGCGTGAAAGGCAAAGGGCATATCTGCAAAATGGGAATGGGACAGGTTAGAAAAGTATTATATATGGCTGCTACTTCTGCAATACGTTGCAACAAGGCCTGTAAAGATCTCTACGAAAGGCTAAGGGCTAAAGGAAAACCTTACCGGGTAGCACTGATAGCAGCAGTAAATAAACTTATTAAGCAAGTATTTGACATAGCTAAATCAGGAGAACCTTATAAAGCACAATTTGGCTAATGCTAAATTAAACAGAATATTATTTTAGTGAATTTTAACTTTTTATTTGGATTTAAACACAGTTCATTACGAGCCTGCGAAGTAATCTCTATAATGTAATGATATAAAGTGTCTTACGTCCTGGGGAGTAAGCCAGAAGTTTTACAATTAGGTTCTTCAGGTCACATTGAGCTTGTCGAAATGTAGTGCGCCAGGTTAAGAAAGTGTAATAGTTGCTTGTTTATCATTGAACATTGAATAGCCTTTTTAATAGATTGCTTCACTCCGTTCGCAAAGACGCTCTTACTGTTTGTTATTACGAGCCTGCGAAGTAATCTCTATAAGGTAATGATATAAAAGATCTTACGTCCTGGGGAGTAAGCCAGAAGTTTTACAATTAGGTTCTTCAGGTCACATTGAGCTTGTCGAAATGTAGTGCGCCAGGTTAAGAAAGTGTAATAGTTGCTTGTTTATCATTGAACATTGAATAGCCTTTTTAATAGATTGCTTCACTCCGTTCGCAAAGACGCTCTTACTGTTTGTTATTACGAGCCTGCGAAGTAATCTCTATAAGGTAATGATATAAAAGATCTTACGTCCTGGGGAGTAAGCCAGAAGTTTTACAATTAGGTTCTTCAGGTCACATTGAGCTTGTCGAAATGTAGTGCGCCAGGTTAAGAAAGTGTAATAGTTGCTTGTTTATCATTGAACATTGAATAGCCTCTTTAATAGATTGTTTCACTCCGTTCGCAAAGACGCTCTTACTGTTTGTTATTACGAGCCTGCGAAGTAATCTCTATAAGGTAATGATATAAAAGATCTTACGTCCTGTGGAGTAAGCCAGAAGTCTTATAGTTGCGTTCTTCAGATCATCTTGAGCGAATTTACAAGTCGAAAGGTCTGCCAGATAGTGGTGTCACAGATAACAAGAAAAAATGTCCTCCTGAACTTGTTTCAGGAACTCATTGTAGCACTCTTTTATCGAGAATATACAGATAATAATAATTCAGCATAACGGATAACTTAAAACCAATAAACTACTTATCCCAAAACTTCCACCACTTTTTCTTAGCATCGCCATCTTCCATATAATACCCATAACTATTCCCGGAATGGTTAGCATAATAATATCCTGCATAATTATCCTGATACTTAGTATTGTAATAAGTAGAATACAGAACCTCCGGGCGATAATCATTCAGAACAATATAAGTGTTTTTGAGCTCATGTTCATGACTGATACGATCCGGTATTTCGGCTGCAGAGAGTTTGGAAATTCCTGTACGGATAACAAACAAATTGATATCACAATATGGAATAAGCGGTAGGGCATCAGAAACCAACCCAATTGGAGCAGTATCAAAAAGAATATAATCATATCTCTTTCGCAGTTCCGCCACCATTTCTAATAACCTGGGCGAATACATCAGTTCTGCAGGATTAGGAGGATTTTGACCCGCAACAATTAAATCCATATTCTCCTGTTTGGTATGATGGATGATGTCATCCAAGCTGTTTTTATGTGCCAGATAAGTGCTCAACCCTTCTTTGCCTTTAATATTAAAAGTACGGTGTACTTTAGAGCGACGTAAGTCTGCGGCTACAATAATCACTTTTTTATCTATCAAAGCCAGGCTACTGGCCAGATTAATGGAAACAAAAGATTTACCCTCACCAGCTATTTCAGAAGAAATAAAGATTACTTTACTCTGTTTTTCGCTAGCTACGAAGCTTAGGTTCGTTCTTACCGAACGTACCGATTCTGCAAAAACAGATTTAGGCTGTAAAGTGGTTAAGATTTGGGTGTTATTTTCGTCTACTTTTACCGGGAAATGCCGGATGACGCCAATAATAGGGGTGCTGCTAATGCTTTCTATGGTTTCTTTATCATAGATGTAAGGATTCAGCATTCTCGCTAAAAATATCAGCCCAATACCGGATATAATGCCTAGAACAATAGCAAAACGCCAAACAGCCGTAGTGACTGGCGAGATAGGATTCAAATTAGGCATGGCAGCATCTATGGAGCTGGCATCTGCCATAATAGAAGCTTTACTGATTTGGGCTTCCAGTTTTTTTTCCGAAAGAAAACTATAGATCTTGTCGTTGATATTATAATCTCTTTGCAAACCAAAAAGCTGTCTTTCCTGAGAAGGCATGGTTTGTAAAGTAGCATAAGCTTTATGGAGCTCGCTCTGGTTGAAACCTTTGAGTTGTTTGATCCGGTTGATACTGGATTTGATGTTTTCTTCGGCAGCAGATTTAATAATGTGGAGCTTATTATCCAAATCAACAATAGGTTTAGCATTTTCTTTATAGGTACTGGATAAAGAAATGCGTTCCTGTATCAGGTTATTCCATTGGGTAAGCAGGTTACTTAACATAGGGTCCACCGTACCGTCCAGATTAAAGTTAAGGCTGATGGTCTGATCGTTTTTAAGAAACTGTTTTTGTAGTTGTTCCAGTTGTAATAATTGGATATCTGCAGTACGCGAAGCAGTTTCCAGTTTGGTAACCTCTGCTAAAGCGGCGGAGGCATTAGAGCTGAGGTCGAAAAAATTATTGGATTGCTTGAAGCTTTGCAATTTCTCTCCGGAAAGTTTGACGGAGTTTGACAGTTGGTCTAGTTGGGTATCTATAAAGTCGATAATCTGCTTGGCAGATTGAGATTTATTATTGAGGTCCTGAGATAGATAAACCTTAATAATGGCATTTAAAGCATCGGCAGCAAAATATGCATTCTCATCTGTTTTAGAAACATTGGCTATATTGGAGAATTTAGCAGCTTCAGAAATTGTGAGGTTGGCAGCCATTCTGCCGTAAAACTCAGATTTGTAATTAAATTTAATCAGATAGGTAGAGCCCTGCGAAAGTGTCTTTTTAGAAGTAATATAGAATGCAATTCCCGGTATTTGGATAGGTTGACCATAATTGTAAGTCTGATCATGACCGTCGTAGGATAAGATGAAGCTTTTGGACTGAGGTTTGATTTCTAAGGGCTTATTGTAAAAAACAGAGTCTTGTTTTAGTATATGTACTTCAAAAGGCTTGTTGGGGTACAGATTGCTGGTTCGTATACGTCCGTCCAGAAAATAGCTGACCGTCCAGTCTATATGATTCACCGCTTCCTGTATCACTTTTCGGCTCTTAAAAGTCCAGCTTTCTGAGAGTATTTTATTGGTGTAACTACGAGATAAAGGAGCCAGACTGACCGAATTGCTCAGATTGGGTTGTTTCTCTTCGAACTTCAGGAATGTAGAAGTGCTATAGGTTTTTGGAGTGTACCAGAGATAGGTATAGGCTCCGCCTAGGGCAATCAATAAGGTAAAAGCTACCCAATACCAGCGGCTGAGAATAATATTAAATAACTTTCCGTAATTAATTTCTTGTTTGAAATGTTTAGGGGTATCAGACATTACTTGCTTAAATTGGAAATTAATAGATAGAGATTCAGTATGCTCAGGCCAACTCCCAGAAAGGAAGTGGCGGGACCTATGCGATCTAGTGTTTGGAAAGCCCCGCGGGGTTGCGCATAAATGACATCATTATCACGGAGCATCAAGCGTGGATCCGCTAAGCTATTGATGTCTTCCAGATTAGCAATTAAAACTTCTGGATGTTGAAGGTTCCCCCTGATAATCTTGATCTTTCTTTTATTGGCCCGGTTATTTAAGCCCCCGGCTTCACCCATCATTTGTACCAGATGTACCTGATCTTTTTGTAAAAGGTAATTCCCTTGCTTATTGAATTCCCCTAAAAAAGTGACCGTAAGGTTATTGATCTTAAGAGTAATAATAGGAGCGCTTAGAAGTTGTGTTTGATATAAACGATTGAGTTCTTCTTGTGCATGGATACGGCTTAATCCGCCCAGTTTTATCTTGCCAATGACAGGGAGCAATACGGTGCTGTCAGTTTCTACCCGATAAACCATTCCGGTAGATTGATTAAGGTTTTGCATATTCTGTCCGCCCAATCCGGAAATTAAAGCTTCATTCTGCAGGTTAAGAATACTTAAAGTATTACCGGGCTGTATAATTTGTTCTTTACTGGTTATAGTTGCATCGCCTTCCTGTGCAGTATATACCGGAAGATTGGAAATGCTCTTTTCCTGATAGGTATTAAATAAAATGTTTTTCTTTGAGGAGCAGGAACTCAATATAAAAAGAGCCAGGCCAATTAATACAACAGCACTTTTGCTATAATCAAACATGTGGTAGTTTAGTAAATAAGATTCAATATTAATGATTTTTTTTGTTGTGAGAAAATGTGTTTTTAGCCAGTCAGTTTCTGTGAGGCTTTTCAATTCATGATTCAGGTGTCTAGCATTCCGATATTTGGGTATTTGTCATGTTGAGTACTCAGGCGGCCTCAATTGGATTATTATTGTGTTGTTTGAATGTTTTTGAGTGAGCTTGCTCCGTTCCTCGCAAAGACGCTCTTATTTATTATTACGAGCCTGCGAAGTAATTTCTATAGGGCAAGGGTGAAAATATCTTACGTCCTGAAGAGAAAGCCAGGAGTCTTATAGTTAGGTCCTTCCGTCACATTGATGCTGAATATATTGTAATATAAATCAATATAAAATGGCTTTTGAATTGTATTTCGGTAATCAAGCTAAAGCAGGTTCAACCGTTCTGCTTAAATTCCGCATCAGTACAATTCGGTTGGCAGAGGTTAAGCCTAAGTATAATCTTTCAAAGAATTGTGCGCAGCGGAGAGTTTTTGGTTCCTTTTTGCGGAAACATGCGAAGCATTCATGAATACCTTTTAAAAAACAAATAAAAACCATGAATAAAAGGAACTTGACCAGGCCGGTCAAGAGGCCGGAGCGGTAAGAGCGAAAATGCTTGATTGTGAGCTTTTGTAAATAACGTCAATGGTAGCCCGTCTAAAAGTAGTGCGCCGGATCAATAAAGAGCAATAGCTCCTTGTTTATCATTCATCATTAAACATAGAATAACCTTTAATAGGTTGCTTCACTCCGTTCGTAAAGACGCTCTTGTTTTTGTCATTACGAGCCTGCGAAGTAATCTCTATAAGGCAAGGGTGAAAATATCTTACGTTCCGGGGAGGAAACCAGGAGTCTATAGTTAGGTTCTTTAGGTCACATTGATATCGTCGAAATGTAGTGCGTTGGGTCAATAAAGGTCAATAGCTCCTTGTTTATCATTCATCATTAAACATTCAATATCTTTAATAGATTGCTCCACTCCGTTCGCAAAGCCTCTCTTATTTTTGTCATTACGAGCCTGCGAAGTAATCTCTATAAGGTAATGATAAAAACATCTTAAGTTCAGGGGATGAAGCCGGAGTGTATCCCCGCGCACCACATCTCGAGTACCTCAATGTGACCTTCTAGTGCTTTTACAGCTTTATTGTCACCCTGAGGCTCTCGAAGGGTAGATACTTAATTTCTCTTTGTTTTCTCACGCACCACATTTCGAGAGCCTCAATGTGACCTTTAGTTTTCATACCACGTTAGTTTAAGCCTGTCGGAATATGAGCGAGATAGAAATAGGAACTCCATAAATGAAACAAAGCAATTTATGGTAGCTTAACCAGTAGATAAGTTAACATCAAGAAAGCTGTTGGTGTTGCTAGGTTATAAGTTAAAATCATTGATGATATAAAAATATTTACATCTTACTACCTAAAAATGGGTATATTTTTCTTTAAGATCGTGAAAATGATAAGTTTGTATTAAAAATTTATATTTTTGTAAAGACTTAAACTGGCGTATGGTGAAAAATATACTTTTTAGATATATTGTATCTGTATGTGCTATAATGGCGCTCTCTAAAGTAGCAATGTCAAGTCTTGCTACAGACTATTTTCGCACAAAACAAAGTGGAAACTGGAATGATATCAATACCTGGGAAAGCTCTGCGGACAACTCAATCTGGGCTGATGCGACCTTGATACCTGGAACCCCGTCTACTAAAATTCAAATTCAAAATGGACATACGGTGACGGTAAGTGCAAATATAACGGTGGATGATGTCGTTATAGAAGAGGGAGGAGTGGTGGATGTGGTTTCGGAGGCTACGTTGACCATCGCTAATGCGGTTGCGGCAACTGACTTTGACGTTTTGGGTATTTTAAGAAATGCGGGAACTATAATTACAATAGGAAATTTGGTTTTTCATAATAACAGTATTTATCGGCATACAAGAACCTCCTCTTCTGGGGTAATACCCAATGCGGTTTGGGAAGATGGTTCATCTTGTGAAATTATAGGGTTTGTCAA
This sequence comes from Pseudopedobacter beijingensis, assembly GCF_042678145.1. Taxonomy (NCBI): domain Bacteria; kingdom Pseudomonadati; phylum Bacteroidota; class Sphingobacteriia; order Sphingobacteriales; family Sphingobacteriaceae; genus Pseudopedobacter; species Pseudopedobacter beijingensis. The sequence continues at coordinate 241,379 of NZ_JBHUDG010000002.1, forward strand.
TGCATCTGGTGCAATAGGAGGAATGTCTCAAAGTTTTTATAACTTTATTTGGAATTGCCCTAGACAATTGGAAGGTTTCGTTCCTTCGTTTGGTAATTCTAATCCAATATTTAGAAATAACTTTGTTGTAATGAATACAGGGATAGGAAGTTTCCAGATATCAGGCTCTGGTGGAAAAGTAATTACAGTTGATAATTATATTCAATCAGGGGGAACGGTCAATATTATTAATACAAATGATAATTCTAAAAGGACGACAATAGATGTAAAGCGAGACTTTAATATGACGGGAGGAACTCTTCGTAAAGGTATTAATCTTGGTATTGGAGAGATAGTTTTTAGTGGTACTACAGAGCAAATATATTCTAGAACGGAAGGTGTCGTTTCTGGCGGCATAGAGTTTATTGTGAACCCTGGTGCTATTGTAGATTTTGGTGATTCAACTATTCCCAATACAGTTATAGGTACATTTATCGTTCAAGATGGGGCAACTCTACTTACTTCCCATCCACAAGGTATTTCTTTATCAGGTGCTACCGGAGCCATACAATCTACTGGCACCCGGACCTTTAGCCCCAATGCCAATTATGTGTTTAACGGTGCAGCAGCACAGCAAACAGGAACGGGTTTACCGGCTAGTGTGAATAATTTAACCGTTGACAACCCTGCAGAAGTAACATTAAGACCCGGAGCTTTAACCGTTAACGGTACCTTGGAGGTCACAAACGGCTATCTGGATTTAGGCTCCAATACTTTAACCACTACCGGTGCAATAGGATTGATGGGGAATGGTACGCTCAAAACGCAGCATGTAGGAACGGCACTCAGTTCAGGAAAAACCTGGAATGGGACGGTGGAATACAATGGTTCTTCTCCCCAAAATATTATAACCGGGCAATACAATAACTTGAAGCTGACAGGTGGAAATAAAACGCTTATGGGCAATATCACGATTTCCGGAGATGTAGACGCTACTGGTGTAGGAACTGTAAATACAGGAATCTATAAAGTGAATTATAACAAAGCAGGAAACCAAAATGTAGGAGGAATAGCCTATTATGATCTGGAGATTAACGGTTCAGGAACTAAAACGGTATCCGCGGCTGCCACGGTAAGTAATAATGTAACTGTCAATGCAGGAACATTAAATGCTAACGGAAATTTAACCTTATTGGCTTCTGCCAATTCTAATGCCAATATTGGAGCTTTAAGTGGTTCTGCGGATGTTGTGGGTAATGTGAAAATACAGTCATTTTTGAGAGGTGCCGATTATGGAGCTGTAAGGGGAAGCCGAACAATGTCTTCACCGGTTAATGATGCAGCTATTTCAGGAGATAAAACCTTTGCGCAACTTAAAAAATATATGATTATTACAGGGAATGGTGGTGCAATTAATGGTTTTGATGCGGTACCGTCAGGCCTTAAAAATGCTGATATGGTGCTAACTTATGATGAGAATACTGCTGCTTTTGTGCCTATTCCTAATATTACTAGTTCAATCGGAAGCGGGCATGGGTTTATATATCTTTTTATAGGTAATAGAGATTATAAAGATTCTAATCCTGGCAAATTGATCAAGCCTTTTGTGCCAGCGGAAAGTGTTATGCTGACCTATGAAGGACCGATAAATAAAGGTAACATAGATATTCCTGTAAGCTATAATCCAAATAATACAGTTTTACCTGGAGCATTTATTGCGGGGAATCCTTATCCTGCAACTATAGACTGGGAGGGTATTTATGCCTCTTCTTCTAATCTCAGCGCATCTATGTCCATTGTTTTTGGTGGTAAACCCATGGCATCCTATAATGCTGTATTAGGAACGGGGGTAAACGGAGGTGGAAGATATATACAGCCAGGTCAGGGATTTTATATATATGCTAATAATGGAGGAGGGGTATTACGGTTTCGTGAATCTCACAAAAATATAAATGAGGAGCCTGCCAGATTATTGAAGATAAGGGATAAACAGTTCCTTTCTGATGGGAGTGGTAAACAGATTTCTTTGGCAAAAACACGGTTAAATACAGATTTATTTACTCCGGCTATATTGAGATTAAGTTTGAGTTTGGGTGAATCAACAGAAGAAACAATTGTAGCTTTTGACGAGCAATTTAATACGGAAGCGGATGATCAGGATACTCCATATATGGCAACTTCTGGTTATGCTGTTGGTTTATCTACGCAATCATCTGATGAAAAACCATTAGCAATCAATTTAACATCGTTAAATGATTCGGCTACTCCAATAAAATTGAATATAAACAGTGCGAAGACATCAGAAATTACCCTTAATTTTAAGAGCGTTCCAATTTTTAATGATAGACTGTTAATATTAAAAGATAAGCTGAATGGTGCGGAGCAGATTGTAGATAGGGATAATAGCCAATACGTCTTTCATGTAGATACTAAAGATAATCGTTCATTTGGAGGGGACAGGCTTTCTCTTTCATTGGTGCCTGTAGGGGTGTTGCCTGTAGAGTTTGTCGGTTTTGATATTTATAAATCAGGAAATAGTGTTCAGCTTAGATGGGCTGTAGTAAAGGAGGAAATAGGATATAATTATATTATAGAAAAATCTTACGAAGGATCTGTATTTAAGGAACTGGGCAGGATTAGTGCGGCTGGTTTAAGCTCTTATAGTTATATGGATACTAACCCTTATATAGGAAATAATTACTACAGAATCAGACAAGTTGACGCCAGTGGAGAAGAAAAAATATCGGTTATTCGAATGTTGAAATTTGATTTCGACCTCAAAGAAAAGACCTTTTCGATCTACCCTAATCCTACCGATGGTGATATTCAAATAAAGTTGGGTGACAATAACTCTGATAAAGTATTGGCCAATATATTTAGAATAGATGGAACGTTCATAAAATCTACAATACTGGATAAAGGAGATTTGAAAGTGAATATAGAGTCCCTTCCGAGAGGAGTTTATATGATGGATTTAATAGGAGGAGATGGTAAGCGGATAGGTACTGAAAAAATTATAAGAAAATAATATTTGCATATGAAGTTGTTGCGAAAGATATTTATGGTGTTAGGTTTTTCTTTGTGTATGATTACAGCCTATGCTGCCTGTCCGCCTAATGATCCTTTTTGTAATGATGATGGGGAAGAGCCTGATCCATGGGGAGACATTCCCATAGATGGTGGAGCTCTTGCATTGCTTGCAGGGGGAGCAGCCTTGGGTTATAAAGCCTTAAAGAAGAAAAAAGAAGAAGGATCAGAAAAATAATATGTTGATATCTGTTATTACATCTACTTATAACTCGGCCAGTTGCTTAGCTAATGCTTTGGAATCTTTTAAAGTACAAAGCTACGCAGAAAAGGAATTGGTATTGGTAGACGGAGGATCAACAGATAAAACTTTGGAAATTATAGAAAAATCTGAAATAACAGATAAAATGATTTCTGAACGCGATCAAGGAATTTATGATGCATTGAATAAGGGAATAATGTTGGCTTCTGGAGATGTGATAGGGATATTGCATTCAGACGATATGTTCTACAATGCGGAAGTATTGCAAAGTGTTGCGGAGGTATTTAAGGCTAACCCTGATTTGAAAGCTGTGTATGGTGATTTACTTTATGTAGAGCGGGACAATACCGATAAAGTGGTAAGAAACTGGAAGTCGGGAGAATTTGATGTTAATAAACTAGCCTACGGATGGATGCCACCACATCCGGCATTGTTTATTAAAAAACAATGTTTCCTTAAATATGGGCTTTATGATTTACAGTATCATTCTGCTGCAGATTACGATTTGATATTACGTTTTTTATATAAATATAAAATAGAAACAGCTTATTTGCCTCAGATTCTGATGAAAATGAGAGTGGGCGGTATGAGTAACAAAACCTTTAAAAATCGTTTAAGGGCCAATGCAGAAGATCGAGTGGCGATGAAAGTAAATGGTATTGCTTTCCCATTTCTGGTTGCAGCTTTGAAGCCTTTACGAAAAATAGGACAGTATATAAAATGAATTAACCACAAAGTATAACAGAGAACACAAATAGAAATTTAATCTTTGCGAACTTAGTGTCCTTTGTGTTTTAAAAACAGGAATAGCTTAACCACAAAGTATACAGAAAATAAAGAGAAGAATTTCAATCTTTGAAAACTTAGTGTTCATTGTGGTTATTATAAAGTAATATAAATTTTAAATAAAGTCTATAGATAAAAAACTACAAAACCATGTCTCTAAACCTGGAATGGCCTTGGCTGTATAACGTATTGATTGTGTGCCTTTCTGCGGCAGTATCTTTTTTTTCGATACCCTCTATTATTTTTGTAGCCAATACAAGGCATTTGTATGATGACTTAGAGAAAGAACGAAAAAATCATCAGCATGGTATTTCCCGTTTGGGAGGTATAGCTATATTTTGTGCATTTACCATAGTTTCCCTTTTGTTTGAACGTTATGATAATGTATTACCCACTAATGTCCTCCTTACCAGCTGTATTATGTTATTTGCAGTTGGGCTAAAAGATGATTTGGCGGGAGCTTCGCCATCTACTAAATTTGTTATTCAGTTTTTGGTAGCGCTTATTTTGTCGGTAGTGGGTGGAGTGAGATTAACCAGTTTATACGGTGTTTTTGGAATATGGGATATCGGCTACATTTCCAGTATACTGTTTACGGTATTGATTATTATGTTTTTTATTAATGCCTTTAATCTGATAGATGGAATAGATGGTTTAGCAGGAACTATAGGGATTATAGTAAACTTAACATTTGCTATGATGTTTTTACGTATGGGGCAGGTAGAGCTGGCTGTGCTGGCATTTAGTCTGATAGGCGCTCTGGCAGGTTTTCTGTTTTATAATTATTCGCCCTCTCGTATTTTTATGGGAGATACCGGAAGTTTGTTGGTGGGACTGATTTCAATAGTTTTAGGGATCAAATTTATAGAACTTAATAAGTTTACCACCGGCCTCCCCAGACCTGTGTTTCTGTCTGCACCGGCTATAGCCGTTTCTGTATTGATTATCCCCTTGTTTGATACTATCCGTGTATTTATACTGCGTATTATAAAAGGAAAATCTCCGTTTCAGGCAGATAGAAATCATATCCATCACCGTATATTACGTTTGGGATTGTCACACTCTCAAACTACGCTCAGTTTGGCTATTACTAATATTCTGTTTGTTTATTTAGCTATCTTGTGCCGTAGTTTAGGAAATTCGACGCTTATTGTTCTTTTTCTGGGGATATGTATGTTGATTAATTGGGGAACCACAGTTTTAATAAGAATAAAAGAGCGTAAGCAATTGAAGATAAGTTTCCTTTGGAAATAAGGATATTAATCAAATAGAGGAGAGAAAGATGTTGAAGATAGATGATGTTTGCCGTTGGTATCCCTTATATACCAAACCTCGTTTTGAGAAGAAAGTAAGAGAAAGTCTGGAGAGAAAAAATATAGAAGTATACCTCCCCATTCAAAAAATTCTGAAACAATGGAGCGATAGAAAAAAGTGGGTAGAAGAACCTTTGTTTAAGTCTTATGTATTTGTAAAAATAAACCATAAGGATTATGATAACGTTCTGCAAACAGATGGCGTAGTGCGTTTCTTGTTGTTTTCGGGGAAGGTAGCATATATACCAGATCAGGAAATGGAATTTTTACAAAGTTATTTACAGGGAGAAGTTAGAGTGGATTTAACTCAACACCGGATAAAGAGGGGAGATAAAGTTAAAATTATCTCCGGTAAATTTACGGGTTTTGAGGCCGAGATGGTGTCTTATCAGAATGAAAAGCGACTAATTTTACGCATTGATGCTTTGGGACAGGCTGTGTTATTAAATATTCCCATTGCTGATATTGAAACAAAAGCTAAGGTTTCCTAAGAAGACGATGGTCAATAGTCCATAGATCATGGGGAAGAAACAAAAAAATACGACACTTTTCATGAATGCTAAACTCGTTCCTATCCCTTTGGAGTCATCCTGAACTCGTTTCAGGCTCTAACTCGCTAATAATTTACCAGGAAAAATATAAAAGCCTGGTCACAGCGGACTGTATCAAAATGATCTTGTCATCCCGAGCGTAGTCGAGGGATCTCTTTTCGAAGTACTTAGGGCATATATTTTTCTTCGCCGTACTCATCGGAATGACAGTTTTTATAGTTGTAATGGCAAAATAGTCCATGGACGATAGACCATAGTCTATAGCTAAAACCACTATCAGGTCATCCTGAACTCGTTTCAGGATCTCCAGCAAAATAGCTTTTAATAAAAAATTCTCACTATACCTTTGCCGTAATAACAGCGGATCACCTCCCGCTAAATCAACAAAGCAATTATGCAATAAAACTTTCCAGGATTTTAAAACCTGTAGATGTTTTTAATTCTACACGTTGCTCACAGGCTGGGATTAATAGACAATCTCCTTTTAGTACATCTATTTCTCCTTCCGGATATTTTAATGTATAACTTCCCTCAACGCATACATGTATAACAAAGCTATCCAGATTGCTATAATCTCTGGAGAAATCTCTGTCAGAATCAAGTACATGGGTGGTAAAATAAGGGCATTCTACAGCTTTAACCACAGTGTTCTTTGTCTTGTCGTATGCTGTTTTATAACTCTCGTAGTAATTGAAATCAATGGCGTCTAAAGCTTCTTCTACATGGAGCTCTCTTTTATGTCCATGGGCATCAACCCTATCAAAATCATAAATCCTGTAGGTGATATCAGAAGTTTGCTGAATTTCTGCAATTAACAAGCCTTTGCCTATGGTGTGGATTCTGCCTGCCGGAAGGAAAAATATATCCCCGGCTTTTACTTCTTCCTTATTCAGGATATCTGTTAAATGGCCTGAGTTAAATTTACCCAGATATTTGTCCCGATCTACTTCTTCGCTAAACCCCGAAATTAGAGAAGCTCCCTCATCAGCTTGTAATACATACCACATCTCGGTTTTACCTTTAGACTGATGCCTTTTTTCGGCCAGTTTATCATCAGGATGTACCTGGATAGATAAGTCGTCATTGGCATCTATGAATTTTACCAGTAAGGGAAATTCGTCTCCAAATCTTTCATAATTTACTTTCCCAATAAGTTTTCCTTTTTCGGATTTCAACAAATCGGCCAGAGAGGTGCCGGCCAAAGAGCCGTTAGCTATTACAGATACATCAGAAGATACGCCTGAAATCTCCCAGGTTTCACCACAATTAGGTAATGGTGAAAAATCTTTATGTAAAATGTCTTTTATTTTGCTTCCGCCCCAGATTTTGTCTTTGAAAATGGTTTTAAACTTAAGTGGATATAAATTCATGTTTGGTTTTGATTGTATAGTTGATTAATCTTCTATGATTTCTTTAACACGGCCCACCTGATTGGTGTCTAAAATAACTTTAATGCCGTGGGGATGATAAGGTGATTTGGTCAGTATTCCTTTTATAACACCTTCTGTTAAGGCCCCGGTACGTTGATCTTTTTTTAGTACAATTTTTACCAGTTGACCAATCTTAATATTCTCTCGCTTACTAGTGTCCATTTGTATAATTTGTTATCAATAATACGGAATCTATTGGCATTGTTTATGATATTTTTTAAAAAAGATAATATAAAACAGGTGTGCTTACCATCATTATTGAACGGCTAGTACAATGTGTTGGTAAACATTAAAGGCGCTGTTTAAAACATGAAAGTTAATAAAAATAAACATATGAAAAAGCAAAGTGTAAACAATGGAGAACATTCGGATAAAAGAGAGTTGAATCTGAATTATAATACAGAAGAAAATAGCTTTGAGTTGGATTTAGATCAAACTATGCTAGACAAGGAGTATCAACATCCGGATCCTTATGATACAGCTGCAAAAAATGGAGACGATATCAATTCAGATTATGATGAATCTAATCCTTATGTAGGAAATGAATATGATAAAAATGCTTCTTTGGAAAACGATGTAGATATTTTAGGTATGCATATCACTAAAGAAGAAAGTCTGAAGCCGAGTAAGAGAGATAGAGAAGATTCGGAAACTCCGGAAGATTTTAGGGATGATCTGGATGCGGAAGGGTATCCAAAAAATGATAGAAATAAATAGTCTATAGACTACCACGATAAATGAGAAACCATCAAACTAACTTAAAGGTCCAGTTCCAGGTCAAAGGCCTGACGAAGTGACTCCAGATTTGGGTTCCGTTCTACCATGTGTTGGTATTTGTCTTTGGAGGTATAGAGTTTGCGCTCTGACACTACTTCGGCAACAATAGGCTCCAGGGTAATGTGGAAATTCTGTAATTTAGGTCGGAGATAATTAAGAACATCTATTCGCTCATTTAGCAATTCATCAGACTGCATTTTGTTCTCAACAGTTAGCTCTATCCTAAAATTGTCCCGAACCATAGGAGTGTAATTCATCATGAGTGTAGCTAAACTCATTTTACCGTTATTTTTGGCAATGTGTGAGTATTCTACCCATACTTTGATAAAATCGTCCTGAGTAAAATCAGATTTGGCATCTCCTGTCAGGTATTCCGGCTCATCTTCTTTAACTACAGATGTTTTAATGAGCCCCGGATTGTTGAGATTAGGAATTAATGTTCCACCTGTTTTTAATCCGCCGTTTCCATTATTGGGCAAAGAAATTTTGGGCGCTTCTACCTGAATGGGAGGGGTGGTATTGATTGTTTCCTTTTTCTCTAGGGAGGGAATAGGATTAGCTACGCTCTTTACAGGTTGAGTGATTTCTACTGTAGCGGGCTTTGGAGCCGTTTCAATAACTTTTTCCGTTAAAGTATCAGGTTTTTTTTTTACCTGTTCAGTATATTCCCGAACTGGTGCGCTGTTACCCAAATTAATTGCCTGTTGTAAATGGCTGGTTTTTATAAGGGTTAATTCAACCTGTAGTCTTTGGTTTTTACTGATTTTGTAATTAAGGTCGCACTGGTTACAAATACTAAGTGCACTGATTATAAATGAAGAGCTGGCTACTTTGGCCTGTTCCAGATATTTTTGTTTAATGTTCTCACTTACCTCTAAAAGTTGCACTGTAGCGGCATCTTTACAAATTAAGATATTGCGTAAGTGCGAAGCTAGTCCACTGATAAAATTATTACCGTCGAAACCGTTATTGAGAATTTCGTCAAAAAGCAATAAAGCTCCGGAAGTGTCAGTATTGATTAATAGATCGGTAATCTTAAAATAATAATCGTAATCTAAAATGTTAAGATTTTCAATAACCGCCTGGTAAGTCACCTGCCTGTTAGAGAAACTAACGATCTGGTCAAACATAGACAGGGCATCCCTTAATCCGCCATCTGCCTTTTGGGCAATAACATGTAATCCGTCATTATCATAAGCTATGTTTTCTCTTTCGGCAATCCGGGTAAGGTGTGCGGCCATATCTTCAACTTTTATCCTGTTGAAATCAAATATTTGACATCTGGATAAAATAGTAGGAAGTATTTTATGTCTTTCGGTAGTAGCTAATATAAATATAGCATAGGAAGGAGGCTCTTCCAGAGTTTTTAAGAATGCGTTGAAAGCACTCTGTGATAGCATGTGAACCTCATCTATGATATAAACTTTATATTTTCCTCCCTGAGGGGGAATTCTAACCTGATCTATCAGGTTACGGATATCATCTACAGAGTTATTGGATGCAGCATCCAGTTCATGAAAATTGAAAGAACCGCCATGCATAAAAGATTGGCAGGACTCACAAGTGCCACAGGCTTCTCCGGTATCAGTCAGACTTTGGCAGTTAATAGTTCTTGCCAGTATACGCGCACAAGTAGTTTTGCCTACACCACGAGGACCACAGAATAGAAATGCCTGTGCTAACTGATTGGTCTTAATGGCATTTTTTAAAGTATTGGTAACATGAGATTGGCCAACAACACTTTCAAAGGTTACTGGTCTGTATTTTCTTGCCGATACGATAAAATTTTCCATTGCTAGCAAAAATATAAAGATGTGGGGGATATTGCAACATATTCCTCTTTTTAATTCTATAGGTGTAGTTACGTGTACGAAGCTCGTTCCTTTGTTTTTTATTTAAAAAAATTGTCCTTCTAACGCTTTGGGAGTGAGTTTTAAAATGTTTTGGTTTTTTATTTTTCTTTTGTTGATAAGTTTGTCTATTTTTGCGAAACAATGACAGGTTTGAAAAAGACAAAGATTTGGGCGAGATTGTTAATAGGTTTCGTAGGATATTTATACATTAATGGTATAAAGGTTAAGAAGTGATCCTTCCTTCAAAAATCATCATTGATTTTTTTAATTTAATAGGTGTGTAAAAGCGATAAGCCTCCCGGCTTAGTCGCTTTTTATTTATCTGTGGAATTGTTTTTGTTTCTCTTTCATACTTCTTCACTATTCGTTCATTATTCATAGTACTTCGTTCATCATTCCTACATTTCTCATTCAATAGTTAAATCATTCATCAAACAACATTTTAAAAAATATATACTTATGTTGTTTTTCCAGAAAAGAATCAATACTTTTGCAGTCCTTAAATAAAAACAATTTAAAGTAAGTAATGGGTCAATACGAAACCACTATCATTCTTACCCCGTTGTTGTCAGAGGAAGCTGCAAAAGAAACAATTGCAAAGTTTTCTAAAATATTAACTGACAACGGAGCCGAGATTATCCAAGAAGATAATTGGGGTTTGAAAAAACTGGCATATCCTATTGAGAAAAAATCAACAGGGTATTACCATCTGACTGAATACAAGGTATCAGGAGAGGTTATCGGCAAGTATGAGTTAGAATTGAAACGCGATGAGCGCGTAATGAGATTTTTAACTGTTAAATTGGATAAGCATGCGGCGGCGTACAATGAGAAAAAACGCTCTGGTGCATTCAATAAAAAGAAATCTGAAAAAGCGGAGGCAGCAAACTAATGGCTAGAGAACAAATCCAGTATGTGACTGCTCCCAAGGTGGAGGACAACAGAAAAAAATATTGTCGTTTTAAAAAGAACGGTATTAAGTATATCGATTATAAAGACGCAAATTTTTTATTGAAGTTCATTAATGATCAAGGTAAAATTTTACCTCGTCGTTTAACAGGAACTTCTTTGAAATACCAACGTAAAGTAGCTCAAGCAGTAAAAAGAGCTCGTATAATTGGTATCTTGCCTTTTGTAACTGATGGTTTAAAATAAGGAGGGCTACAAAATGGAAGTAATTTTAACACAAGATGTAAAAAAACTAGGCGAGAAAGACGATATCGTTGTAGTAAAGCCGGGTTATGGCCGTAATTATTTGATTCCTCAGGGGCAAGCTATCTTGGCTACTGAGTCGGCAAAAAAAGTTTTAGCTGAGAATATTAAACAAGCTCAGTTTAAACAAGAGAAAATTAAAAAAGATGCTGAAGCTACTGCAGTTAAATTAGCCGATGTTAAATTAAGCATTGGCGCTAAAGCTGGAGAAACTGGTAAAATATTTGGTGCGGTTAACACAATTCAAGTGGCTGACGCATTGAAAAAATTAGGTTTCGATGTAGACAGAAGAAGAATCACTTTTGATTCTGATGTTAAATTTGTAGGTGAGTACAAAGCAAACTTAAACTTACACAAAGAAGTTAAAGTTCAGGTTCTTTTCGAAGTTGTTGCTGAATAATTAACTTTTCTAAATAAAGAAAATGCTTCCTGATTGTTTAGGGAGCATTTTTTTTGCGCTAAATATTTCTTCTATTTTTATAGGGTGTACCAAAAACTATTCAAATATCTAAAAAGAGCAATTATTGGCTTTTTTGCCATTACTGTTTTATGGGTTTTGTTTTATCGATTCATTAATCCACCGGTAACCTATCTGATGATTTCTAGAGCTTTTGAAAGAAAGTTTGATGGTAAGTCATGGAAGATAGATAAAGAATGGAGAGATTTTGACGAGATTTCTTTGAATTTGAAAAAAGCTATTATTGCAGCTGAGGATGCTCGTTTTTTGGAACATAGTGGTTTTGATTTTAAAGCCATGGAACATGCTTACAAGAAAAATAAAGACGGTAAAAAAATAAGAGGAGGGAGTACCATTACCCAACAAATGGTAAAAAATGTTTTTCTATGGCCGGGGAGGTCTTACATTAGAAAAGGCTTTGAAGCTTATTTTACTGTATTGGTAGAATTATTTTGGTCTAAAAAAAGAATACTTGAAGTTTACCTCAACGTGATAGAGATGGGGGATGGTATTTATGGGGCAGAAGCAGCTACTCAGAAATATTATAAAAAATCTTGTAAAAGCCTGCTTAAAAGTGAAGCTGCTTTATTGGCGGCGGTACTACCAAATCCCAGAAGGTGGACACCCGCCAATCCAACAGCTTATATTTATAGAAGACAGGCAATTATCCGAAGAAATATGAATGCACTGAATAACCTGACATTTGATTAATGTACTTTACCTTTTTTTTGAAAGCTATAAATCAGGTAATATAAAGCAGGAAGTATAAACAAGCTACCTAACAAAAGCGCCCATGCTAATGCAGCAATAGTTTTTTCTTCGCCCTGATACTCCATCAAAGATAAATATTCTCCATTTTTTAAAAGGATAATATTGGGGAAATGCTCGTAAGTTAAGCTCAGTAATATCATACTCACCTGAAAACCTGCTAAAATTCTTAATTGCACTGCATTTTTTTTGTCTATAGTTTTCCATAAGATAATAAGAGATAGGGTAGCAGCACTGATGGCAATAGTGCCTATAGGGTTTCCGAATATCCATTGAGCTAGTGGGATTCCTTCTAAATAAGCTATTATAAATACTAAGCCACCAGTTATTACAGCGGCAATATTCATAAACTTGGCTTTTTGGATAAATCTTCTTTTGTCTTCTTCAGTGTCTGTTTCGCCAATGATAAATATGGCTGCCAGAAATCCGCAAATAGATACGGTGAAAAGTCCAACGGCAATAGAAAACCAGTTAAGCCAGCTGTATACATAAGCAGATAAAAAATCTTTAGCTTCTGTATCAATTGCTCCGGATACAGTGCTTGCTGCAATTATACCTAGAAAAAAAGGAGTGATAAAGCTTGAATACTGAAAAATCTTGTTGTAAACTACCTGCATGTCGTCTACAACAGCATCATAATGCCTGAAAGTAAATGCAGTTCCTCTGGCTATAATACCTACCAGCATAATTACTAAAGGAATATGCATGTGTACAGACATAAGGGTGTATATTTTAGGGAATCCTACGAAGAGGATCACAATAGCAATAATGAGCCACATGTGATTGGCCTCCCAAACTGGGCCAATAACCCGATAAACTGTTTTTCTGGTTTTGCTTTTATTTTTGTCGGAAGTGAAAAGTTCAAGTATACCTGCACCAAAATCTGCTCCGCCTAGTAAAAGGTATAACCATATAGCAGCCCATAAAAATGCAATAACGACGTAAATCATGACTGTTTGTTTGAAAGGTCCTCAGAAATATCGTAAAGTGTGTCTACCATTTTTATTTGTCTGTAAAGCATAAATCCTACAATAAAAGATAAAGAAAGGTAGATGGCCGTGAATAAATAGAAAGAATATACAATGCCAGGCATGGGGGTTACAGCATCAGCAGTACGCATAATGCCATAGATTATCCAGGGTTGTCTGCCTACTTCGGTAACGGTCCATCCGGCTTCAACCGCAATGTAGCCCATGGGTGTGGCAATAGCAAATAGTTTTAATAACCACTTTTTGTCCATAAGATTGTGCTTTTTCCATAGACTGTAAAAATACAGAATTGAAATGAGCAGCATAATCATTCCTAAACCAACCATAATTTGAAAAGCATAATGGGTAATGGCTACTGGAGGATGTTCGTCTTTTGGAATCTGATCAAGTCCTGTGACCTCGGCATTGATATCACCGTGTGTAATAAAGCTTAATAGCCCCGGTATTTTAAGGGCATAATCAACAGTCTGTTTTTCTTCGTTTGGGATACCGCCAATAATCAGGGGAGCTCTTTTTTCTGTGTAAAAATGTGCTTCCATTGCTGCTAGTTTAGCAGGTTGTCTTTTGGCAACATCTTTGGCAGAAAAATCACCACTTAGAGGTTGTAGTATGGCGGCAATACAACCAAACGCTGCAGCAATTCTGAAAGATTTACGATGAAATTCTTTGTTCTTTCCTTTGAGGAGCATGTAGGCATGTACCCCAGCAACGGCAAAACCTGTAGCACAAAAGGCGGCAATAGACATGTGTAAAGCCTGAGATAACCAGGCATCGTTAAACATGGCCTTAATAGGGTCTATATTGATGTATTGCCCGTTGATATAGTCAAAACCAGTTGGGTTATTCATCCAGGCGTTGGCTGCAACTACTAAAATTCCTGATATTATTCCGCTAACACCAACAACCACTCCTGTGAACCAATGAAACCAGGGATTAAATTTATCCCATCCATATAAGAAAAAACCAAGGGCAATAGCTTCTATAAAGAAGGCAGTCCCTTCAAGAGAGAAGGGCATCCCAAATATAGGTCCCGCATGTTTCATGAATTCGGGCCATAGTAATCCAAGTTCAAAGGAAAGTGCGGTTCCGGATACAGCACCGGTAGCAAAAAATATAGCAACGCCCTTACTCCAGGCTTTAGTAATATTTTTATAAACTGGTTTTTTTGTTTTCAGGTAATAATAATGTGAAACAGCCATAAAGAATGGCATCACCATACCTATACAGGCAAAAATAATATGGAAACCTAAAGATAAGGCCATTTGAGAGCGAGCGGCCAAGAAATCATCCATGACAAAGAAATTAGTAAATGATTATTATACAAATCTATATGATAAATACAGATAGTTTTAATTTACAAAGCAGTTATTGAAAAAATATAATCATTCTGAATAGCAAATTAATTTGCTATCGTGAAATTTATAGGAAAAAGCGAGCATGCCAACTATTTTCCAATGGAGTTTCCCAGGAAGCTTCAAACTCTCCCAGTGTTTTTACTAAATTATTGAAAACAGTGGTTTGCGCATGGATGCTATTGTTTTTTACCAGATTTTCAAATGTAGCCCTGTCTGCTGTTTTGACCATATCTTCCTCTTTCCAGGCAATATTGAATCTGTCAAAAAGATTAATGCCAAATTCTTGTTCTATATCTTTCATAAGCCTTACAGATTTATCTATAGAACATCCGCTGGCCCCTGTTAAAGTCTCATCAACCAACAAAATTATAAAACGGTTATAGGCAATTTTGAAAGAAGCTTTTAATTCCTGATTATGAGCAGTCCATGAAGAAGTGAAATCTGTTAATAATGCCGTTAATTGTTGTAATTCGGCCTCGGTAAATTCGCGATCCGATTGGTAGATCCAAACTTTTGATTCTTGACTAAGTTCCATACTTACAAAAGTAATTAAAAATAGGGATAAGCCCCGAATGTGGATAACCTGTAATGGTTGATAAATATTTTCTCTGATAATAGAAACTGTGGTTATTTTTATAAGGGAATATGTGTTAGGTTTTAAGGGGATAGGTAGATTAATAGAGATAACAGGTTTAATGTTTTTGGAATTTATATAAGCATGCTATATATTGTATGTCGTTTATTTTTTTCTTTATGGTTTTCATGGACTTCTTTTTTTATGGAAAAGGATACCGGAGATATTAAGAAATCTATTCATGAGATTTATGCGAAATGTGAGGCAGAAAAATATCTGGAAGTGAAAAGTTACAGCTTGGAAATCACAGAAAATGGGTTTTTAAGATATAAAAGAGTGTGGAAGAATAATAAATCGGAATTTTTTTCGGTGAAGTTGGAAAAGCTGGATGATATGAGTTATTATGGTACCGATAAGCAAGGAACTTTTTATTTTAAATGCTCGCCGGAAACAGTTATTTACCAAACGCGACGAGACCCCAGAGGAGATATTGATTCTATGGCAAATGAAATTTCATTTCCAGTAGTAAATATGGACGAGGAGCAGCTTAATTTTTTTGTCAATAATATTAATTCTTTGAAAGGTCTTTTTGTTAAAAAATAAAAAATATTCAAAGATATAGCGTTTTTTATGGTATATTGCGTGTACTAAACTAAAACGTACATTGTGAAGAAGACTTATTACATAATATTTTTATTGTGTATTTCTGTTTGCCATGCTGCTTTTTTGAAACAATGGTTAGATGCAGGCATTGATGAGAAAAAAGAGTTGTCTCATTTACATCCGAAAAAAGGGGAGCTTTTAGATAGCATCCCCGGAAAAGTAAGCCAGGTTGTTGATAGAAGAGAGTATCCTGTAGTTGTGAAAGTACTGGAAAACTAAAGACCATTATTTTTTGCCGTAATTTCTGCAATATCTAAAACCTCGATCTCGGATTCTTTCTCAAAGTGTTTAACGCCATCTTTAATCATAGTCATGCAAAAAGGGCAGCCTACTGCTACAATATTGGCTTTTGATTCAAGTATATCGTCCATTCTCTCAATGTTTATATCTTTATTGCCTTTTTCAGGCTCTTTAAACATTTGTGCTCCACCCGCACCGCAACATAAGCCGTTTTGTTTACATCTTTTGAGTTCCACTAAATCTGCATCCAGTATTTCTAAAGCCTTTCGGGGAGCTTCATAAACATCATTCCCCCGTCCTAAATAACAAGGGTCGTGGAAAGTTATTTTCTTTCCTTTAAAAGCAGAACCGTCATCTGTCCTCAGTTTTCCTTCATCTATAAGTTCCTGAATTAACTGGCTATGGTGTATAACTTCGTAATGACCACCAAGTTGTGGGTATTCATTTTTTAATGTGTTAAAACAATGAGGGCAGGCAGTGACAATCTTTTTGATATTATAGGCATTTAGGACTTCTATATTAGTCATCGCCTGCATTTGGAATAAGAACTCGTTTCCTGCTCTTTTTGCCGGATCGCCTGTGCATGATTCTTCTGTACCCAATACTGCAAACTTAATATGGGTGTGGTGGAGTATTTTGGCTATAGCTTGTGTAATCCGTTGAGCTCTTTCATCGTAACTTCCAGCACATCCAACCCAAAAAAGTATTTCAGGTTCTTCGCCCTTAGCTAAAAGTTCTGCCATTGTTGGTATCTTGAAATCAATCATAGTCTTTAAATTATTGATTAGCCCAGTTAAATCTGTCGTTCGGTGAATATTTCCATGGAGCAGCATTGTTTTCTATATTACTGAACATAGCGTTAATGCTTCCCGCTGCATTAGACTCTTCCATAACAGCGTATCTTCTGAGTTCGAGAATAATGGATAGCGGATCTATGTTTACAGGGCAGGCCTGTGTGCAGGCATTACAAGTAGTGCATGCCCAAATTTCTTCCCTGGAGATGTAATTATCCAGTAATGTTTTCTGTTTGATTTCTTCTTCGCTTTTATTTTTATCTAATTCGTAGCCTACTTCTTCCAGTCTGTCTCGTGTATCCATCATAATCTTTCTTGGAGATAAAAGCTTACCAGTTATATTGGCGGGGCATACAGAAGTACAGCGCCCACATTCTGTACAGGTGTAGGCATTGAGTAATTGTACCTGGTTGAGGTCAAAAATATCATTGGCGCCAAATTTTGCAACAGCATCGCTTGGAGGCGGAGTAAAAGAAGGATCAAGCATTGCCTTTACCTCATTAGTTACAGATTGCATATTGTTGAACTGCCCTTTGGGGTCTAATTTGGAATACCAGGTATTTGGGAATGCTAATATAATATGAAAGTGTTTAGAGTAAGGTAAGTAGTTAAGAAAAAATAAGATTCCTACGATATGAAACCACCAGCAGAATCTTTCTATCAAAATTAGCTGCGTTGCCTGTTCTGGTAGTAGAGAGATGAGATAGCTAGAGATAGGGAAACTGCCAGCTTGATGATATACACCCAATTGCTGCAGTTTTTGGTCGGCTGCATTCATAGTAAGAAAAGCTGTCATAAGCAGCACCTCTATAACGAGAATATTTATAGCGTCTTGTTTTGGCCATTTTGTCATCTCCACACCTGAGAATCGTTTGAGTTGTAGTACTGCTCTTCTGGCAAGGAATACGATAACACCTATCAATACCAGTAAAGCGAGAATTTCAAATGACCCTATTAGGAAATCATATCCAGATCCTAAAAAGGAAAAGATACGATGAGTACCAAATATACCGTCAATAATAATCTCCAGCACTTCCAGATTGATAATAATGAACCCTATATACACAAAAAGGTGCATCAATGCGGCTACGGGGCGGGCGGTCATTTTACTCTGTCCAAAAGCAACCTTTAGCATAGTAAGCCATCGTTCTCTTCTGTTTCCGGTAATTTGTACTGTTCTTCCCAACTTAATGTTTCTGTATATCTTCTTAGACTTGGTAGTAAATAATACTACCGCTATTAAGAATAATAGAATGAATATAATCTGTGCTGCCATATTGATGTTTATATGATTATATAAATATAATAAATTTAATATGCTTGCATATTAAATTCTGAAATAAAAGTACATAATATACTATCTGTCAAAAAAAATATCTACCCTTACTAAGGGTAAATATATTATTGAGTGTTTTTGTTTCATAATATTAAAACTTTAAATATGAAAGATATCATTTACTTAGTATGCTTTATGGTTGTTTGGACACTAACTTCTTGTGAGAAAAATGTAATAAAAGGAGAAGGACCAATTGAAACAAGAGAAAGAACAGAAAGTCTCAAAAGCAGTTTCCGATTTATAAAAGTCGACGGAGAGATTGAGCTGTATGTGGAATATGGAAAAGAAAGGAAGTTGGAGATCAGAGGGTACCAAAATTTATTGCCTATATTCAAAACAGAGGTTGTTGGAGATAAATTGGTGCTTAAATATGAAGATTCTTATCGGATTAGAAATAATAATATTAAAGTGTACCTTACTATTGATGCTTTGCCTGATTTAGAAATTAATGGTAGTTGTAAAGCTAGTTTTTTGGGAAGATTTCCGAGAAAAGAACATTTGCATACTGAAATTAACGGATCTGGTAGAATAACCTATCAGGGAGGAGAGGTGAATAGCTGTTATTTTTCTGTCAATGGAAGTGGAAATATTGAAGCCGAACAGTTAAGTGCGGATAAAATGGGCATCAAGATTTCTGGTAGCGGAGAATTAAAGGTTTCAGTTAAAAACGAGTTAGATGTTAATATTAGTGGTAGCGGAAAAGTTTTTTATAAAGGAACTCCTGTAATTAGTCAGCGTATCTCCGGATCAGGCAAAATTATCTCCTTGTAATACAATGTAATGTGTGTTTTTTGAAAAATAATTTTAGATATACTTTGGATATTCAGAAAAAGAATCTACATTTGCAATCCCGAAACGGAACAAACGTTGAAGGGAAATAAGGCTGGTGCCTTAGCTCAGTAGGTAGAGCAAAGGACTGAAAATCCTTGTGTCCCTGGTTCGATCCCTGGAGGCACCACTTGAAAAGCTTCACAGAAATGTGAGGCTTTTTTTGTTTTATGGCGGTTAAGGAGTGATTAGGGGGGGATATTAAAGAAGACTAAACGCCAGTTGTTAAATAGTCTGTTAATTGCTCTAATTTACCTGTAATTTGACTCTTTATTCTCTCTTTGAAAGACGTGTTAAACCATTTTGTTAATTAAACGAATTTATTGGTTTGTTTATATCTCTCGAAAATTTGGTGCTTATTTTAAAAGTTCGATAGGTGAAGAGGGGGCTGACTCCTGCTTCTATAATAGAGAAACAGGAGTGATAAGAAATAGTGAATAGGGTTTGCGTAAGGTAGTTTTTCAAGTAGAGCGAAGGTATTCCTAATACGTAATTGTTTTATTCGTGTTCTGCTCTATGCTTTTCAATTTGTAAAATGTTGTTTTGGATGTCCTTCATAATATTGTTAGCCCACCAACTGGCATAAAAATTAAATGTAGTAGTTAATTTAAAGTAGCTCCAAAGGTGCAATCTATAGGTTTTATCGTTTAGTTTTTCAAGTTCATAAGTTCCATTCAATACATCAAAATATTTTCCACCAACAACTAAATGCTCGTCCATTGTTGTTAGAGGGATTTCATGAGGAAGGGCTTTTATAGTAAATGACATTTTTTTATTGTCTATATACTCGGTTACAGTCTCATGAAAAATGAGCCCATTTGTAAATATAGCTTCTCTGTAAGCTCCAACTCCTTCATAGTTAAGTTCAGCTTTCACAGGTCGTGGGAAATTCAATAATTTGGTAAGCCAGCCTTTATCTTGTTCTTTGTTTATTTCTCTTACCCTGGTAACATTGCTCCAGATTTTTTCTGCTGGCGCATTTATATCAATATAGGTATATGCTTTATAGGGAGTGGAATTGGCACCGATGTAGTTTTCTATAGGTGATGCAAATAGTGGTAAAAGGATTAAGATCGAAATATATAAATTGTTGTCTTTCTTTTTAAGTTTGAAATATCCGCCAATAAATCCTCCAATAGAAGCAGCAAGCAGAAAGATAGGTAGTATCATTAATAAACAAGGCCAGCCTTCAATAGCAAAGATAAATGTGATGAAAAAGAAAGTGAAAATTGGAATCCAAGGAATAAAAATTCTATAAGAAAGACTTTTTACTTTCTCTTCTTTTGATAAATAAACTGTCAATGCTCCAACAGTTGAAGGTAAAAGAAATAGAAACGCTTTTGACATCATATTGAACATACTCTCCCAGGTAGATTCACCAAACAATGTTCTTGATAATAGAGCGTAAATTGTAGGAATGGCTATAATCTTTAATGCCGTTATTAATTTTTGTTTAGTCATGATATGAAGTGATGTGTGAAAATTTAAAATATAATATGAAATTTTCGAATGCAATATCAGTATAAATATGGCTACTATATCAGATATATTTGAAATACTTGATACAGAAGGTGAGAAAATAGATTGAAGCTTGTTTATTGATTTTGGATTGATGATTTATTCAGAGGGCAAATTTTGATAAGTGATTAGGCTAAATCAGATACCTGATTTATCAGTTTCTGTTATTCTTGTATATATATTAAGAGCGTTTATTAGTTATATATTGTATATGTTAGGGTAACTAGAGAGCTCGAGAGGTATTAACCAAAAAAATAACACATTCTTACTCAGTAAGTTGATGATTAGTTGTAAAAAAAGGCAATAAAAAGTTTGCTAGTATAGTATAAATATCTACTTTTGCACTCCCAATCGCAAGGAAAAGGGTTTTAAAGAGGGGAAGGGCAGGAGAGGAAGGTTGACATGAAGCAAAGAGGAAGAAGGGCGAAGCTCGGTGCCTGGAGTTACCTTTAAGGAGCCATTTAAACAGGTTTTGGTAGCTTAGAAAAAAAAGTTAAAAAAAACTTGCACCGAACAAAAAAGTTCTTACCTTTGCACTCCCGATCGCAAGGACGGGAATCCGGAGCGATCCGGTACTGAAAAACGAGGTTCAGGGAGTGAGAGAGGTTGATTCTGCCGGTGTTTTCTTAGAGATAAGGGCACTGAAAAAAAAGAAAAAATAATTCTTGCAGAAAAGAAAAAGATTCCTACCTTTGCAGTCCCGAAAGGGATAGGGTTACAGAGCGATTCTGTGGCGCACAAGAAATGAAAAGATATGGCCTGAAATGCTCAGGTATATATAATAAGAGAGACCCGCGAGGGAATCGAGAAAAGTTCTTTAATAGGAGATTATCATATAGCACAAACGGACAGAGAATGTCCGCTGTCTGAACG